>CAYSEE010000065.1:0-5757 GCA_964429955.1 uncultured Clostridia bacterium
AAAATCCCGACTATATCTTTTGCCTAACTGGAAAAGATGACCTACCTCAATTCCTCTCCTTATAGTTAAATCACCTCTGCACCGTGGACATCTGTCGCCTTTAATAAAAAACCTTATATCTTTCACCATAATCGGCTGAAAGTCTCTGTAAGGGTTAAGGTTAAGCAGGTGAAAGTTTTTCTTATTGGCCCCTCCCACAAAATTCTTTCCCTTCATTACTTCATTATCTGCTATCAGCTTACATTTGTCAAGCCCTAAGGGACCGGCAAATCCCACTTCCACCCCTACTTTCTCCTTAACCAATTCTTTGTCAGCTAATTTTAGCTTCTTAACCCTTAGAGCTTTTCTGAGTTTTTCCTCGTTTATCTGATGATTTCCTCTGATCAACACAGCTATTAAATCCCCATCGGCCTGATAAAAAATGGTCTTCAGGATATGAGAAGGATCACAATTAAGAAATTGGCTTAGCCCCTTAACACTGCGCACATCAGGGGTAAATACCTCCTCTAAGTCTTTAAGTTCCCCTTCCTCCTCTTTTCCTGAGGCGTATTCAGCTCTTTCCAATTTGGATGTATATCCACATTTTTCACATATCACTATCTTATCCTCCCCTGATTCTGCTAAGGCTATGAACTCCTCCGATTTTTCCCCCCCTATAGGTCCTGTATCAGCCTCTATCACCTTATAATTTAAAAGACAGCGGGAAAAAATTCTCTCGTAGGCTTTTTTAATTTCCTCGTAAATCGATCTTAGTTCGCCTTTATCCCGACAAAAACTATAGGCATCCTTCATCAGGAACTCCCTTGCCCGAATGACTCCTCCTCGCGGCCTAAGTTCGTCTCTAAACTTGATTTGGATTTGGTAAAGAATTATGGGAAGCTTTTTATAAGAGCTTACCTCCTGCTTTACCAATTGAGTGATTACCTCCTCATGGGTAGGTCCTAAAACGAAATCCGCCCTTTTTCTATCCTTGAAGCGGACTAACTCCTCTCCGTAACTGTCCCACCTTCCGCTCTTTTTCCACAACTGGACTGGCTGGACAAAAGGAAGAAGCACCTCCTGTGCTCCCGTTTTGTCCATCTCCTCCCTTATAATTGAGGTAATCCTTGATAAAACTTTTTGTCCTAAGGGAAGATAGGAGTATATGCCAGCAGCAAATTTTCTTATTAATCCCGCCCTTAGCATCAATTGATGACTTACACACTCCGCTTCCTTGGGAATCTCCTTGGAAGTGGAGATTAAACATCGAGAAAGTCTCATCTTACTTTTCCTTTTATCCTAAGTTCGGAAATCTACCTCATAATTGGCCGATCATATTAGGAAACTATTTCCTAAAAATTAGCTTGCCGAATCTGGGTTAAAATAAATTTAATTGCCTCTGCTCCTTCCTCTCCCCCTTATCAAATATACTGATTTTCCCATAGACTCCATCATATCCACATTTTATCCTTACCCTTCCCTCTCTTACCCGCATTATTCCCTCTACTATCTCCGGAGAAGCCATTAAGGAAAGCTCCTCTCTTGAGGTCTCTAAGAGTGCCTTCAATTCTCCTCCCGCTTGATGAACAATCCTTTCATATTTTTCCTCCACACCCTTGGTATCCACCCCCTGATTTAGAGCCTCAGCAATTATCTCTGAGAGGGGAACAAGATGTTTAAAAGGAATGGCCCCGGAAGGAACATATCCCCTTTTCCTATCCCCCAAGATTTCTATCCGATGCATTACCCCTATGGTTAGTTTCTCTCCACATTTGGGACAGAAGTTATTATATTTTCTGCTTTCCTCTGGAGAAAGGCAAATTTGACATCGACGATGACCATCATAATGATATTTTCCCTCTTGAGGGAAGAACTCAATGGTATAAAGAAACCTCTTACTATCCTTCATCTTCAGAACTTCCTTAATCTCCTTATATCCCAATTTTTGAGAAAAGACATTGGCCTCTCTTCCCAACTTAGAGGGTGAATGAGCATCAGAGTTGGAGATAAGAGTAAACCTGTCCAGACTACTCACACACCAGTTCATCTCTGGATCGCTGCTTAATCCTGTCTCCAGGGCATACACATATTTAGTATACTTTCCAAAACAATCTTCAATGGAATCAAACCCAGAATTAGCTCCAAATAAGGAAAACCAGGGAGTCCAGATATGAGCAGGCACAACAAAGGCCTCTTCGCTAACTCCCAAAACTTCCTCTACCAAATCACTTGCTTCCATCTTTAAGGTAGGACGTCCATCAGACTGGAGGTCTCCAAACTTACCCAATTTGTTACTTATCTTTTCCGCTACATAAAAATTAGGAGCAAAGATCAGGTTATGGACCTTCTTGATACTTCCCTTCTTAAAGAAAACATTGCTTACCTCCGTTGTCAGGACAAACAAAGTATCTTTATATTTATAAAGTCCATCCTCTTGCGGAATAAGCGTTCGCTTTAAATCATTTAGCCAGACCGGATGCGTAAAGTCCCCTGTTCCCACCAGATCAATTCCCTTCAATTTGGCTGCCTTATTTAAATGCTCAATATCCATATCCTTAGAGGTTGCCCGACTGTACATAGAATGAATATGGAAATCCGCAATAAAAGCCACTTTATCTTCCTTTTTCGTTTTCTAACTTTTCTATTAATATAGGTAAAAATTTGTGAAGATCTTCCACAATCCCATAAGTAGCGATGTTAAATATAGGAGCATTAGGGTCCTTATTTATCGCCACAATGATCTCCGAGGTGCGCATCCCCACCTGATGCTGAATAGCCCCTGAGATACCACAGGCAATGTATAGCTTGGGCTGAACCGTCTTTCCCGTTTGTCCTACTTGATGATACGAGGGAATCCATCCCGCATCTACCACTGCTCGGGAAGCCCCCACCGCTCCTCCCAATAAACGGGCTAATTCTCTAATAAGGGAGAAATTTTCCGCCTTTCCCAGTCCTCTTCCACCGGAGACGATAATGTTTGCCTCCTGCAGATCCTCCACCTCATTTTCCTCTTTAATAGTTCTGAGGACCTGTACCATCCTATCCTCCTTAGCAAAGTTAGGCTTAACCTCGATAATCTCTCCCCTAAGCCTTCCATTGGGCTTGGCTCTCTTCATTACTCGAGGTCTAACGGTGGCCATTTGAGGACGATGATGAGGGGAAATTATCGTAGCCATAATGTTTCCCCCTAAGGCAGGGCGAGTCTGTATTAAATTTCTCTTCCCTTTTTCTATATCTAAATCCGTGCAGTCAGCCGTCAAACCCGTTCTTAAGCGAGTTGCCACGCGAGGAGCGAGATCCCTGCCTATACTGGTAGCTCCTATGAGGATAATTTCAGGACGCTCCTGTCTTGCCAAATCCACCATAGCCTGGGCATAAGGTCCGGTCCGATAATGTGCAAGCAAAGGATGCTCTACCAGATAAATTTTATTCAGGTCGTAATCGAGCATTGCCTCCGCCTTTTCCTTTAGATTATTTCCGAAGAGAAGAGCTGATAGATCCACCTCAAGGGCATCGGCCAATTTTCTCCCCACACTTAAAAGTTCATAGGTTACAGGCATAACTTCGCCTTCACGCTGTTCAGCAAATATCCACACCCCCCGATAAGAGGAAAGATCCACCTCTCTTTCCTTCTTTTCCAGCAAAATAGCCCCAAAAGGACAAACATTCACGCAGGCTCCGCAAAAAGTGCAACCCTCAAGTATTCTGGCCTTTTTATTCTCCACTACGATAGCCGAAAAGGGGCAAACGGATACACATTTTTTACAACCATTACACCTATCTAACAAAATTTCAATCCTGGCCATTCCTCCTCCTTAAATTATCTTCCTCTTCTTCATTTCCAAAATTAACCTGTCCGCTATCTCAGAAATTTCCCCCGAAAGAATCTCCCCCTTCTTGGGTGGCTTGGGGGTAAATACTTTGATTACCTGAGTAGGAGAACCATCCAACCCTATTCTTCCTTTATCCAAAGTTAAGTCCTTCGATGTCCAGACAGTTATTTTTTCATTCTTGGCTTTAAGCAATCCCCGTAGAGAAGGATACCTTGGAATATTTATTTCCTTGGTTACTGTAATCAGGACGGGAAGAGGAGCCTCTACTACCTCAAAGGCATCTTCCAAGCTTCGCTCAGCTCTTATCTTACCATTATCGAGTTCTATCCTTCGAGCATAGGTTATCTGAGGCAAATTTAACCACTCTGCCAGTCCTGGCCCTACCTGGGCTGTATCTCCGTCAATAGCTTGTTTACCCAATATGATTAGGTCAAAGGTGCCTATCTTCTTAATCCCCATAGCCAAAGTATAAGAGGTGGCCAAAGTATCCGATCCTGCAAACGACTTATCTGAAAGAAGAACAGCCTCGTCCGCTCCCATAGCCAAGGCCTTTTTTAATGACCTGTCTACTTGAGGAGGACCCATAGAGAGAACGGTCACCCGCGCTCCGTACCTTTCCTTTAACCTCAGAGCCTCCTCAATGGCATTTTCATCAAAGGGATTTATTATGCTTTTAACTCCTTCCCTGATCAAAGTATTGGTCCGGGAATTTATCCTTACCTTCGACAGCTCCTCGGTATCTGGAACCTCCTTAATACAAACGATAATATGCATTTTTCCTCATTCCTTCAATATCAAATTGGCAATGATGCCCCTTTGAATCTCCGATGTTCCCTCGATGATTTCAAAAAGCTTCGCCTCTCGCATATACCTCTCAACCGGGTAGTCCTTCATATATCCATACCCTCCTAAAACCTGAACCGCCTTGGTGGTCACCTCCATAGCCGTCTCCGAAGCATATAACTTCCCCATAGAGGCGAACTTCTCAAAGGGTCTTCCCTGATCTAAAAGCCAGGCAGCACGATAAAGCAGAAACCTGGCTGCCTCTATCTTGGTGGCCATATCAGCTAAAATATGTTGAATAGCCTGAAAATTGCAAATAGAGGTGCCAAATTGCACTCGCTCTTTGGAGTACTCTTTTGCCTTCTCGAAAGCCGCCTCCGCTATCCCCAGAGCTCCAATCCCTACCCCAATCCTTCCTGCAGCAAAGGTCTCCATAGCCACCCTGAAGCCCCTTTTTTCCTTAAACAAGAGATTTTCCTCTGGAACTCTGCAATCATTGAAGATTAACTCCACATTCGGCAAGGCGGTAAGTCCCATTTTTTTGAAATGCTGTCCAAAGGTAAATCCCTCTTCTCCCTTCTCTACAATAAAGGCGGTAAGTCCTCGTGCTCCTCTTCTTTTATCCATATTGGCGATGACAACATAGATATCAGCTACCTCTCCATTGGTGATAAAAATTTTATTGCCGTTGAGAATATAACAATCCCCCTCCTTTTTAGCTGTGGTTTGCACATTCCCTGCATCTGAACCCGCCTCCGGCTCGGTCAAGGCAAAAGCGCCAAGAGACTCTCCCCTGGCTAATGGAGGAAGAAACTTCTTTTTTTGCTGCTCTGTGCCAAATTTTAAGAGAGGATAAGTGCAAAGCAGGTTTGCCCCAAATATTAAGCCAGTGGTAGCGCAAGCTTTGGAAATCTTCTCTGAAACCAGGGTCCAGGTAAGATAATCCATTCCTAAGCCACCATATTCTTTGGGGATGGTAATGCCAAATAAGTCCAGACTGGCCAATTTCTTCACATTTTGAGCGGGAAACTCTCCCTTTTCAGAAATCTCGTCAGATATAGGAGCAAACTCCTTCTCACAGACCTCCTCAACTAACTCCAGAATCATTTTTTGATCGTCGTTTAGCGTAAAATCCATTCTCCTCTCCTTAGTTTTTAATCCG
>CAYSEE010000066.1:0-5639 GCA_964429955.1 uncultured Clostridia bacterium
TCAAATATCTTGTACTCTTTTAAAGAGAGAGAAAAGGGGTTGGATGACCGATGGCATATTTGATGGGTATAGATGTAGGAACAACGGGGACAAAGGCGATTTTGATTGAGGAAACAGGTAAAGTTATCTCGAGCTTATTGGAGGAGTATCCTCTTTATACCCCCCGGCCTAACTGGGCGGAGCAAAATCCGGAGGATTGGTGGAATGCCACCGTAAAGTCAATTAAGGGTGTTCTGGCTAAATCTGGAATTAAGGGAGGGGAGATTAAGGGGGTGGGTCTTTCCGGGCAAATGCATGGGGCAGTGTTAATTGATCGTAGTTACAGGGTGCTTCGCCCCTGTATTCTCTGGTGTGACCAGAGGACAGCCAAGCAGTGTAACTACATTAACAGGACGATCGGGAAAAAGCGACTTATCGAGCTCACCTCAAATCCCGCCCTAACAGGTTTTACCGCTGGTAAGGTCATCTGGGTGAGGGACAACGAACCCCAAATTTACGAGAAGATATTTAAAGTTTTATTGCCCAAGGATTACATTCGCCTTAAGTTAACAGGAAGTATTGCCACCGAGGTTTCGGATGCCTCAGGAACTCTTTTTTTAAATGTCAGGAAAAGGCGGTGGTCCAGTGAGGTTCTGGAAAAGCTGAACATTGATGAAGATTTAATGCCAGAATGTTATGAGTCCACTGTAGTTAGCGGCGAGATCAGCCGCGATGCTTCCCGTCAGACAGGGCTAAGAGCAGGAACACCGGTGGTTGGAGGGGGAGGCGATCAGGCTGCTCAGGCAGTGGGCAGCGGTATCATTAAGGAGGGGAGAATTTCCTTCACCGTTGGCACCTCGGGAGTAGTTTTTGCTTTTAGTGATAAGGTAAAAGTTGACCCCCTCGGAAGGGTCCATACTTTTTGCCATGCTGTGCCTGGAAAATGGCACATTATGGGAGTTATGTTGTCTGCGGGGGGTTCACTACGCTGGTTTCGGGATAATCTTGGTGCTGAGGAAATCAGAGAGGCAAGGGCAAGGGGTGTAGATCCCTATGAAATATTGACCGAGGAGGCAGCCAGTGTGGAGGCTGGCTCTGAAGGCTTAATTTTTCTACCCTATCTTACCGGAGAGAGGACCCCTTATCCCGATCCTGATGCAAGGGGGGTTTTCTTTGGTCTCACTCTACGGCATAAGAAAGCTCATTTAGTCAGGTCCATTATGGAAGGTGTCTCTTATGGGTTGAGGGATTCCTTAGAGATTATTAAGGAAATGGGGGTTCCTGTTGAAGAAGCACGAGCCTCGGGGGGTGGGGCACGTTCTTCTCTCTGGCGACAGATTCAATCCGACATAAGCGGTCTTGAGCTTGTTACGGTGAATGTTACGGAAGGGGCAGCTTTTGGAGCAGCTCTTTTAGCAGGGGTGGGAACTAAGGTTTATAATAATGTTGAGGAGGCTTGCGAAGGGACAATTCGAATTACCAGCCGAGTCTTCCCCCAGAAGGAAAAGGCTAAAAAATATGAGGAGTATTATAAAATTTATCGTTCCCTTTATTCGTTGTTAAAAGATAGCTTTTCCAAGGTGAGCAGGATAGTTGAAGATTCCTTCGAAATGCAATAATTTCTTTGGGCTAAAGGGAGGATGATGATGAAAATAAGATGCAAAAGAGGAGATTTCCTGGAAGGGGTAAGGGTGGTTCAAAATGCTTTGACGAGTGTTACCCTTCCTGTTCTTTCCCATATATTGATGATAGCTAAGGAAGAAGGGATAAAGTTAGTAGCCACCAATCTGGAAACTACTATCCAGTCTTCCTTTTCAGGGGAAGTTATCGAGGAAGGGGAAATATGCCTGCCGGGAAACAAGATTTTCGAGATTCTGAGGGAGCTTCCTTCCCAGGAAGTTGACTTGGAGATAGAGGATAGCAGAGCCATTATCAAATGTGGAAGATCAACCTTTCAGCTTTTAGCTCTTGAGGCAAGTGAATTTCCTGAAATTCCCAAATTGGAGGAGGAGAACATTTTTCTCTTTCCTCAGGATAAGTTACGGGAAATGATACAAAAGACCTCATTTGCCGCTTCCTTAGATGAGACCCGCCAGGGCTTAAATGGAATTTATCTAAGTATTGCAGAAGGGGAGGTGAGGATGGTAGCTACCGATGGGCGAAGGTTAGCTTTTGTTCGAATATCAAAATCTCTAAAAATACCCGAAGTTAAGACTATTATTCCCTTAAGAGCTATACAGCAGTTGATGCGGATCTTGGGTCAGGGCGAGGAGGTAAGGACAGGAATTGGCAAGCATCAGGCTTTCTTTAATCCCCGCCTCAAGGAGGGCCCGTTGAATCAGATTCTTTTGATCTCTCAACTAATCGAGGCAGAATTTCCCGATTACGAGAACATAATTCCCAAGGAATACAAAGTAGCTATTATGGTGGATAGAGACACCCTTTTTAGAGCTATAAAAAGGGTGTCTCTTTTGAGCAATGAGAAATCTCGTTTGCTCAAGTTAAAATTAAAAGGGAACGTCTTATCTATTACCGCCAACACTCCCGAGATGGGCTCCTCTTACGAAGAGTTAACCGTAAAAAGAGAAGGGGAGGAGGATATAGGGATAGGTTTTAATGCTACTTATCTTCTGGATGGATTAAAGAATATAGCGGGAGAAGTCCGTTTTGAATTGACAGATTCTTTAAGTCCCGGGGTAATTAAGCCCGTTGCTGGTGGGGATGAGGATTACGTTTATGTAGTTATGCCAATAAGGATAGAGGAAGAATAGAGATTAAGTTGTGGTTGAAGAATTTATTCCTGTCTAACTTTCGTGGCTTTAGCCATCTGGAGTTAAAGCTTTCTCCTCGATTGAATATTCTGTGGGGAGAGAATGGGCAGGGTAAAACTAATTTCTTAGAAGCCCTTTATTGCCTGGGACACGGAATCTCCTTTCGCACCAACTGTGATGAAGAATTGATCAAATGGGGGGAGAAAGCTCTTTACTTAAAAGGGGAAGGAATCAAGTCGGATAGGGCCTTTACTTATGAGTTTTCCCTTGTGCGCAGTTCTCCCAAGGTGAGAAAGGTAAACTCCCGACGGGTGAATCTAAGGAATTCTGATAAATGGCTGTGGATGGTTGTCTTTACTCCTGAGGACCTGTGGTTAATCAAGGGTCCTCCTTCGCAAAGACGAAGTTTTCTGGATTCCAAGCTTCCCTTTTTCAATTTCCATTATTCCCGCCTGCAATCCTCGTATAATAAGGTTCTCTCTCAGAGAAACTATCTTCTTTCCCTTGGTGAAAAAAGAGAGGTAGTTAACCATTTGGAAAGCTGGGACCAACAGTTAGTGGATTTAGGATCAAAGATAGTTAAGCTGCGTCTGGAAGGACTAAGGAAATTGGAGTTCTTTTTCAAGAAAATTTATCCTCAAGTAATGAATAAAGAATCCAGGGTTGATCTAATTTATAAGTGTTCCTTCTTAAGGGATTTTAGCCCCCAGATGGAGGTAAGCTATATTAAAGATGCCTTCAGAAAGGAGCTAAATTTAAAAAGGGAAAGAGAAATGGAAAAGGGAATGACTCTAATAGGTCCTCATCGAGATGATTTCCTTGTTCTCATCAATGGTGTTGACCTGCGTTCTTTCGGTTCCCAGGGAGAACAGAAAATAGCCGCCCTTTCCTTAAAAATGGCCGAGATCGGTTTGGTGAAGTCAAGGGAAGGAGATTATCCTATAACCTTGCTGGATGATGTTATCTCCGAGCTTGATCCCCGAAGACAGAAACTATTGTTAAGCCTGATTAAGAGTCAAAGTCAGATCTTTATTACTACTACACATCCTTCCTTAATGGAGCAAATTTTTATGAAAGATGCCTATTTTTTTGAAGTGAAGAAAGGTGATGTGAGGAGAAGATGAATCAGCGGGATGGTTTTCCCTCTCGAATAGGTGAGGTTTTAGATAGAGTTTTTGAAAAGCTTGGTGTGGATAAGAAGATAAAAGAGGAAAAGGCATTAAGGCTTTGGAAAGAGGTGGTGGGGGAAAGAATAAACAAGCATACTCATCCCTTTTCCGTAAAAAAGGGAACTCTCTTTGTTAAAGTGGATAATTCAGGTTGGCTGGCCCAGCTTACCTATCTTAAGGAGGGGATAATCTCTAAAATTAATCAAAGAGAAGGAAAAAAAGTAATTAAGGATATTTATTTTCGTTTAGGAAAGGTTAGAAAGGTTAAAAGGCGAAAGATACGGGATGGTTCAGCGGGGAAAGAGATGAAGTTAAAAGAGGACGAATTAGAGAAGATAAGAGAGGATTTGGAGGGGATAAAGGATGATCCTCTGCGAGAGGTTATACAGCGGGTTTTGATAAAGGATAAAAGCTTAAAGAAAGGGCAAAAAGGTTGACAAAAGGGATTTTTACATTAGAATATGCAAGGAGAGAGGGTTGGATTACAACCGTCTGCGGGAGGAGATGGTAAAAAAGCAGCTCATCGCCCGGGGAATTAAAGACGGGAGAGTATTAGAAGTTTTCCGTCGGCTGAAAAGGGAGAAATTTGTCCCTCCTGAAGTGCAAAAGGATGCTTATAAGGATTTTCCTTTGCCCATAGGAGAGGGTCAGACTATTTCTCAACCTTATATGGTTGCCTTAATGACTCAGTGTCTGGAGCTAAGAGGTGAAGAAAGAGTGTTGGAGATTGGGACAGGTTCTGGATACCAGACAGCGGTTCTTGCTGAGTTAGCTAAGGAAGTTTATAGCGTGGAGAGGATAAACAGTTTAGCTCAGAGGACGGGGAAGCTTTTAAGGAAATTAGGATATACCAATATCAGGATTCTTGTTGCCAATGGAACCTTAGGCTGGGAGGAATTTTCCCCCTATGATCGAATTCTGGTAACAGCGGGTGCCAAGGAAGTCCCTCAGCCCCTATTGAGTCAGTTAAAAGAGGGGGGGATAATGGTCATCCCGGTAGGGGATATGTATTCACAAGAATTGGAGGTGATAAGGAAAGAGGAAGACAGTATTAAAATTGAAACAGTGGAAAAGTGCGTCTTTGTTCCTTTAATAGGGATGCACGGTTGGAAAGAGAGCGCGGAAAATGAGTAATTTGTTCTCCTCTGATAGAGCTTTGACTTTTCTCATAAGTGCACTTCCCGTAGCCGAGTTAAGGGGTGCTATACCCTTCGCCCTGGCACAGGGATTGCCTCCCTTAGAGGCGTACTTAATAAGCATAGCTGGCAATATGCTTCCTGTTTTTCCTCTTCTTTTGTTCTTTAAAAGAATCTCTCTTTTTCTTCGCCGATTTGAAAGATATAAAAAGATATCTAAATGGATGAGAGAACGGTTGAGAAAAAAGGAGAGAATGGTTAATCGATATGGATTCCTTGGGCTTGTTCTTCTGGTGGCAATTCCTCTACCCTTCACAGGGGCATACACGGGGAGCCTGGTGTGTTTCTTTCTTGCATTGCCAATTAAATATGCGGGGTTGGGGATTTTCATTGGAGTATGTTTGGCTGGAATTATAGTATTATCTTCAACGTTGGGATTAATGGAGGGACTCAAGGCTTTCGGGATGTAGCGCAGCCTGGTGAAGCGCGCCTGCTTCGGGAGTAGGAGGTCGTGGGTTCAAATCCCACCATCCCGACCACAGTAAAATGGCAGAGGCATCTTACTGGAGGATTGGTTACCTGGT
>CAYSEE010000067.1:0-5621 GCA_964429955.1 uncultured Clostridia bacterium
CCAATGTCTTTATGCATCGAGGAATGGGCCTGGTAAACGAGGTGTTCAACGAGGAAACCCTGAAAACACTCCCCGGACATATAGCCATTGGACACAATCGGTATTCCACAATGGGCTCCTCCACCTTACTCAACGTTCAACCCCTCCTGATAAATTTTTCCGGGGAAGGAATTGCCCTTTCTCACAACGGCAATCTCATCAACGCCAAGGAATTAAGGAACGAGTTGGAATCCAAGGGATCGATCTTTCAAACCATGATGGATACCGAGGTAATCATACATCTTTTTACGCACTCATCCAGATCCATAGGAAAGAGAAGAGCTCTTTTAAAAGCCTTAAGGAAGGTAAAGGGAGCTTATTCCCTGCTTTTGCTTACCAACAACGAGCTCATTGGAGCACGTGATCCGCAGGGATTCCGGCCTCTGGTTTTGGGCAAACTTGGGGAAAGCTTTCTCTTCGCCTCAGAGACCTGTGCTTTTGACCTGTTGGGAGCCAAATACATTCGAGAGGTAAGACCGGGGGAAATGGTGGCAATTAACAAAAAGGGGATAAAATCTTACCTTTTGCCTTCCTCCAGAGTCAGTCAGTGTATATTTGAACATATCTATTTCGCCCGACCCGATAGCCTGGTATTTGGGGAAAGTGTCCACAAGGTAAGGGAAAAATTAGGAAGACGCCTGGCACAGGAACATCCCTGCAAAGCGGACCTGGTAATTCCAGTCCCCGATTCAGGGGTATCGGCTGCCTTAGGCTACGCCAGTGAAAGTAAAATTCCCTTTGCAATGGGGCTTACTCGGAACCACTATATAGGAAGGACATTTATCGAGCCCCTTCAATCCTTCAGGGATATGGAGGTAAAGATAAAACTAAATCCCATAAGAGATGTCTTAAAGGGAAAGAGGATCGTCTTAATTGACGATTCCATCGTGAGAGGAACTACCTCCAAAAAAATAATTCGCCTTCTTAGAGAAGGAGGAGCAAGGGAGGTCCACTTTCGCATAAGTTCCCCTCCCATTAAATTCCCCTGCTTTTTTGGGATTGACACCCCTGTGCAAAGGGAGTTAATTGCCTCCAGCTACAGCGTGGAGGAGATAAGGGAAAGAATAGGAGCGAATACCTTGGGGTACTTAAGCTTAGAGGGACTTCTAAGTTGCGTTAAAAATCCAGACAGCTATTGCACTGCTTGCTTTAACGGTGATTACCCTCTCAAGGTTAGCCCTCAAACCAAATACATATTTGAAGCAAAATGAGTAAGAGAAAGCTTACCTACGAACAGGCAGGAGTGAACATAGAAAAGGGGGAAAAATTTGCTCAATGGATAGGTCAAAAGGCTACCTCTACTTTCTCTTCTCGAGTTCTATCGAAAATAGGCGCCTCCGCCGGCCTGTATGCCCTGAACAAAGAGAGCTGGAGAGAGCCAATTTTGGTAGCTACCGCAGATGGAGTGGGAACCAAGTTAAAAATAGCTCAGAGCGCCGATCAACATAATACAGTAGGAATAGACCTTGTGGCTATGTGCGTAAACGATTTACTCACCTCAGGAGCAAGACCACTTTTTTTTCTGGACTATTTGGCTACCGGAAAGCTCTCTTTAGATACAGGGAAGGAAATTATCTCTGGCATAATGGAGGGATGCAGGAGGGCCGAATGCACACTTTTAGGAGGAGAAACAGCGGAGATGCCCTCATTTTACGAAAAGGGAAAGTATGACTTAGCCGGTTTTGCCGTGGGGATAGTTGAAAAGGAGAAAATGATCGATAGTTCAAAAATTAAGCCAGGAGATAAAATCTTAGGACTTTCCTCCTCTGGCCTGCACAGCAATGGATTTTCCTTGGTGAGGAAGGTGCTGTTTGAGGAAAAGAATTATTCTCTTACAAGGAGAATAGAAGAGCTTGGTCGGAGTCTCAAAGAGGAGCTATTGGAGCCTACCCGTATCTATACCCGTCCCGTATTGAGCCTGCTGAAAAACTTTAAAATAAAGGGAATTGCCCACATCACAGGGGGAGGGATGGTAAGGAATATCCCTCGCATTCTTCCCCCCGGGTGCAAGGCCCAGATTTATAAAGGCAAATGGAAAATCCACCCTATTTTCCATTTAATCCAGAAGGAAGGAAACATCGATGAAGATGAGATGTTTAAGGTATTCAATATGGGAATAGGAATGGTTCTAATAATCCCACCCGAAGAGAAAAACCCCATCCTTGAGGCTCTGGCAGACTACAAAGAGGAGGTAAGTATCATAGGGGAAATTACAACGGGGGAAAAGGGAGTGGAAATAGTAAAGTAAGATACTCCCTATATTGACCTCTCTCAAGTATCCTTATCTCACCATCCCAAGAAAGCCGGGAATATCCCCGTCAACAAAATACTTAACCTTATAACCAGGGTGAAGAAGAAATTGAGAACGCCACTTAAAAGCAGGATAATCAGGATTATAAAGCCAAAGGGCTCTATTCGGGAAAGCTTATAGGTATACTCCTCGGGAAGAAGACCTGTGAGAATCCTGGATCCATCAAGAGGTGGAATGGGGATGAGGTTAAAAAAAGCAAGGATCAAGTTAATCGTCACCCCATAAAAAAGAAGTGTTGCCGCCAAGGAAGGAGACCTTACCAAAAGGCGAAATATCAGGCTGAGAAAAATGGCAATGCCTAAATTAGTCGCCGGCCCTGCCAACCCTATCCACATCATATCTCTCTTCGGATCGTTTAAGTTATAGGGATTGATAGGCACCGGCTTTGCCCAGCCAAATATGAGAAGGGGAGCTCCTGCCAGGCTCATCAAGATCATAATACCGGGCAATAGAATCGATCCAATAGGATCTAAATGGGGAATGGGATTAAGAGTTATTCTTCCTGCATCTCTGGCCGTGGGATCACCGTGACGCTCAGCCATAAGTCCATGAGCGCACTCATGAAAAACTATGGAAAAAAATAAAATTATCAAGGAAAAAAATAAGACAACTATTCTCATTCTTCTACCTCGCTGGGAAAATTTTTCCTTACGTATTTTATCTCCTCTTCTTTCGTCCTCACCTTTCCGTCCAATCGCGCTCTTTTGACCGCCTCCAAAATCTCCTTAAATCTTGGGGAGGGCTTATATCCCATACGCTTTAGATCATCTCCATCTATCTCCGCTTCTACATTTCGAAGTCTGGATAAGTAAAGAAGTATCCTTTTCTCCACCAATTCCTCCTTTGCTTTGGCCATAGCAAACAAAAGGGTCTCCCGGGAAAATGGCTGAAGAAAATAATAGATAAAGCTGGGGGAAAGGGAGCCGGAAACCCTCAGTCCATTTATTACCTTCTCCGCTTTAAGCCTGGCCTCCATAATGGAATTTCTTTCCTCCCTGGTAAATTTGTATTCCGAACAAAACTTTTTTAGCTCCTCTTCGTTTAAACCCTCCAACAATACTAAAAACCTGATTAGCCATTTCTTTATGCTTTCTTCGGAGAAAATTTCAAATCGAGCAAAAACATCAACAAGAGAATCCAGAATTTTCTCTCGCTGAGGGGTAAGATGCATCCTGGGATGAATTGCCTCAAGAACCCCTAACTCCTGCATTCTATAAATAGCCTTCTCCGGCTTATCCTCCTCAAGAATTTGAATCATCTCATCCTTGATCCTCTGCTTGCTCAATTGATGAAAGATCCCCTTTTTAAGGACCTCTTTGATCAATTCTTCAGTCTTCTCCTCTATGGTAAAGCCATAACGTTGCTCAAATCTTATAGCCCTGAAGACCCTTGTGGGATCCTCGATAAAGCTATTTTGATGTAAAACCCTTACCTTCCTTTCCCTTATATCCCTCTCTCCTCCAAAGAAATCTATCAGTCTTCCGGAGCTCGATGGACTAAGGTCAATAGCCATAGCATTCAGGGTGAAATCTCTTCGCCAGAGGTCCTCATATAAGGAGGCTGGCTCAACCTGGGGCAGAACGGCAGGCTCTGGATAGAACTCCCGACGAGAAGTGGCTATGTCCAGTTTGAAGTCTTCGGGAAAGATCAGAGTAGCTGTCCCAAATTCCCTGTGTTTCTTAAGCAGCTTCCCTCCCGTCCTTTCGGCAAACTTAGCGGCAAAGACTATCCCCTCCCCTTCTACCACCAAGTCTATATCCAGATTATCTATTCCCAAGAGAAGATCCCTTACAAATCCTCCCACTATGAAAACCTTATAACCCATCTCCTGAGCTATCTTTCCTGCCTGTCTTAACAAGTATAAAATCCTTCGGGGAACTTTCTCTTCCAATAACCGCGTGAGATTTCTTCTCTTATTAGCTGTGTTTAAGTCTTTTTTCTCTCGGTGGAAAAAATCCAGAAGATCGGAGCCAGTAATAACCCCTACCAGCTTGTTTTTCTCCATAACAAGGATTCTCCTTACCTCCTCCTCTCTCATTATCTCCTGAGCTTTCCTTACAGAAACGAAGGGACTAACAGAGGCAAATTTGGGTGAAAAATGTCCCTTCAGTGGGATCTTCTCCGGGTTATGAAGGGATAAGCGATCTACCTCCTCCCGAGAAATTAATCCCATTATGTTTCCCTTTTCCATTATGGGCAAAACCCCTATCCCATATTTTTTGAACATATCCTTAGCTTCCCTAACTGAGGTTTGAGGAACAGTTGTTATTACCGGAGTGCTCATTACCTCCTTTATCATAGTCTCAGGCTCCACCCTCTCCTCCAGAATTTGATAAAGTTGCTCTTCCACTTCCTTAAGATCTTTCTCCTCGATTACTGCCGAGGCAGCGAAATTATGCCCTCCTCCTCCAAAGACAGAAAGTATCTCGGCTACATTAACCGAGGGAATTCGACTACGGGCAATTAAGTGAATTTTATCCCTTGTCTTGATCAAGGCAAAAACTACTTTAAGGTTCTTAAAATCAATGAATTTGTGCAGGGGAAGGGACAGGCCCCCTATAAATTCATCGACCTCGGTGGCCACTACCACCACCTCTATCCCATTAATAATCCTGGTTTGGGCCTTCTCTAAAAAATCAGAGAACAGTAAAGTCTGTTTTTTCGTCAATCCCCTGTTTAAAAAGCTGGAAATTAGCTCAAGGCTGGCTCCCCTGGAAAGAAGCCAGCCTGCCATTTCAAGATCCAGAGGAGTAGTGGAGGTAAAACTCAAGGAGCCTGTATCCTCATAAATCCCGAGGCCAAAAAGAGTTGCCTCGGCCGGAGAAATTGGAATTTCCCTTTTCCTTATCAATTCGGTCAAAATACTGACGGTAGCCCCTACCTCCTTGCAAATGCCCACATCTCCCTCTATATCCCCGGGATGAGGAGGATGGTGGTCATAGAGGTGAATTTCCACTTCCTTTTTGCCGATAAGTTGACGGAAGATCCCTATCCTGTTAATCCAGCGGGTATCCACCAGGATCAATCGAGTTATCTTATCCAGGTCGATATCCTTTGTTTTCACATCTTGGACTATATCTCCATATAGGGACATAAATTGCTTTACTTCCCTGCTCAGAGATCCAGGGAAGCATATCTTTGCTCCAGGATATAATTTCTTCGCCGCCACCATCGAGGCCAAGGCATCAAAATCCGTCCCCGTATGAGTGGTAATTATCTGCATCTTTTAACTTGAGGGGGGTCCACTTCGTGCCTCCCCCTCAACGGCCTT
>CAYSEE010000068.1:0-1464 GCA_964429955.1 uncultured Clostridia bacterium
GGTTGATATCCTTCCCATTGGAGGTTTGTTGAAAACTCAGGTAAGAAGGTTGGCGAGGGAGTTAGGTGTTCCCGAGGAGATAATCAAGAGGGTTCCCAGTGCTGGCCTGTGGAAAGGACAGACGGATGAGAGGGAATTGGGGTTGAGGTATGAAGATTTGGACAAAACAATCTTGGCTATAGAATCTGGTAAGGTAAAGGATTTACCAGCCGAGATAGTGGATAAAGTTAAGAAGCTCATAGAAAGATCCATTCATAAAAGGTCGCCAGTTCCCATATTTAAGCCATAAAAAGCGAAGGATTGGTGTGGATATGTCTGGTAATCTGTATAAGGAGATGATAGCTGTTCTGGATTTTGGCTCACAATATAACCAGCTGATCGCTCGGCGAATAAGGGAAAGTCAAGTTTATTGCAGGCTTCTTCCCTTTAATGTCCTTCCCGAAAAGCTACTTTCCTTAAATCCCAAAGGCATCATCCTATCCGGTGGGCCAGGTAGCGTGTGCAAGAAAGACGCCCCTTTACCACATCGTGATATTTTTAACCTGAAAATTCCTATATTGGGCATTTGTTATGGTATGCAGGTAATGGGACATCTCTTAGGAGGCAAGGTCGCCCCCGTGGAGAGAAGGGAATATGGTTCAAGTGAACTATTTGTTGACGATAATGAGGACTTATTTTGTAACCTGAGTTCTCATCTAACTGTCTGGATGAGCCATGGCGATCAGATGGTGAAGCTTCCCCCGGACTTTGAAGTTATTGCCCATACAAAGACCTGTCCTTTAGCCGGGATAAGGGATAAGAAGAGAAAGTTATACGGAGTTCAATTTCATCCCGAGGTAGCTCATACCCCTAAGGGGAGGGAGATACTTCAAAATTTTCTCTTTAAGATATGTGGTTGTTCCGGGGAATGGACGATGAGTTCCTTTGTTGATTATTCTATTAACCAGATAACAGAGAAGGTAGGGAAAGGGAGGGTGGTCTGTGCCTTAAGTGGAGGTGTGGATTCCTCGGTCACAGCTGCCCTGGTAAATAAGGCTATCGGGAAGAGGTTGGAATGTGTGTTTGTGGATAATGGCCTTCTTCGTGAAGGCGAGAAGGAGGAAGTTAAAAAGACATTTAGCAATCACCTTCGGTTAAACGTGCACTATGTCCAGGCTGAGAATAGGTTTCTGAAGAGATTAAGGGGGATAACCGATCCAGAGAAGAAGAGGAAAATCATTGGCGAGGAATTTATCCAGGTGTTCAGTGAGGAGGCAAGGAAATTGGGAAAGATAGACTTTCTCGCTCAAGGGACGCTGTATCCAGACGTAATTGAGAGTGTCTCCGCAAAGGGAGGGCCTTCGGCTACCATTAAAAGCCACCATAATGTAGGAGGATTGCCTGAGAATATGCGCTTCAAGCTTATTGAGCCATTGAGAGATCTGTTTAAAGATGAGGTGAGAGCTTTGGGCAGACAGTTGGGGT
>CAYSEE010000068.1:1474-5608 GCA_964429955.1 uncultured Clostridia bacterium
GGTTACCCGAAAGAATAGTTAATAGACAGCCTTTCCCAGGACCTGGCCTGGCAGTGAGGATTATAGGGGAGGTTACCAAGGAGCGCCTTGATATCCTTCGTCAGGCGGATTTAAGAGTTCAGGAGGAGGTGCAAAGATATGAGGGATATCGAGACATCTGGCAGTCATTTGCCGTGCTTCTTCCCGTAAAAAGCGTGGGGGTGATGGGGGATGAGCGCACCTATGAGTACACCGTAGCTCTTCGGATTGTCACCAGCTTAGATGGGATGACCGCTGATTGGGCAAAGCTCCCCTATGAGGTTTTGGAGAGAATATCCCACAGAATTATCAATGAGGTAAGGGGGGTAAACAGGGTAGTATATGATATTAGCTCTAAGCCACCCAGCACCATTGAGTGGGAGTAACATCAAAGGAAGGCTCATCTTCGAGTCAGTTATAAGGGAGATTGAGGAAAAACATAGATAAGGAGAAGTTTATGCAACCTCAAGAGAGGATAACCCGGATACGCAAGAGGGACGGCAGGATAGTCGATTTTGACCAGGAGAAGATCACCGAGGCCATCTGGAAGGCTGCTCAAGCTGTAGGTGGAAGGGATAAGAGCTTAGCTAAAAGATTATCAAATCAGGTTGTCCAATTGCTCATTGAGCGATTTGCAGGGAGGATTCCTGGAGTGGAAGATATCCAGGACATTGTGGAGAAGGTTTTAATCGAGGATGGACACGCCCGAACCGCCAAGGCTTATATCTTATATAGAAAACAACGCGAGAGCTTAAGAAAGATAAAATCAACTTTTCTGGAAGTGGAGAGGATCGTCAGCGATTATCTAAACCAGGTGGACTGGAGGGTCAGGGAAAACAGCAATATAGGCTACTCTATATCTGGCCTCTTAATGCACGTTGCTGGTTCGGTCCTTTCCCAATACACTCTGGACAGGATATATCCTATGGAGGTATCCGATGCCCATCGCAACGGGGATCTTCACCTCCATGACCTTTATTTCGGCCTCTCGGGTTATTGTGCGGGCTGGTCCTTAAAGCAGCTTCTTTACGAGGGATTTAACGGCGTCCCCGGGGCGATAGAATCTAACCCTCCCCGCCACTTAGATACGGCCTTAATGCAGATGGTAAACTTCATCGGGACCCTTCAGAATGAGTGGGCCGGGGCTCAGGCATTTAATTCTATAGACACTTATTTAGCTCCCTTTGTGAGAAAGGATAAACTGAGTTATAAGGAAATTAAACAGGCAATCCAGAAATTCGTATTTAACTTGAACATAACCAGCCGCTGGGGCAGCCAGACCCCCTTTACTAATCTTACCTTTGACTGGATGGTTCCTGAGGACGTGAAAAATGAGCCGGTTATCCTGGGGGGAAAGCTCTTAGATGAGACCTACAGGGATTATCAGAAAGAGATGGATCTGCTCAACAGGGCCTTCATCGAGGTTTTGATGGAGGGGGATAGAAATGAAAGACCCTTCACCTTTCCCATCCCCACTTATAACTTAACGCGGGATTTTGACTGGGAGAGCGAGAATGCAAAGCTTCTCTTTGAGATGACGGCAAAGTACGGGCTATCCTACTTTTCGAATTTTATCAACAGTGACCTTAATCCCAGCGATGTGAGGAGTATGTGTTGCCGGCTTCGCTTGAACTTGCGGCAGCTCGATAGAAACATCACCGGGGGTCTTTTTGGCTCAGGAGATTCTACCGGTTCTGTGGGAGTGGCCAGCATTAATATGCCTCGCATAGGCTATTTATCAAGGACGAAGGAGGAGTTCTTCGAGAGGCTGGAGTATCTGATGAACTTAGCTAAAACATCCCTTGAGATCAAGAGGGAAATGGTAGAGAGAAATATGAATGGTGGGCTTCTTCCTTATACCAAAAGATATCTTGGAACCTTGAGAAATCACTTTTCCACTATTGGCCCCTTAGGTATGAACGAGGCCTGTTTGAATCTTTTTGGGAAGGGGATCGCCTCTAAGGAAGGAAAGGAATTTGCGTTAGAGGTTTTAAAGTTTATGAGAGAAAAACTCCAGGATTTTCAAGAGGAAACAGGGCACATTTACAATTTGGAAGCTGTCCCGGCAGAGGGCACAAGCTATCGTTTAGCCAGGATAGATAAAAGAAAATATCCGGACATCATCACCGCTGGAGAAAGGGTTCCCTATTACACCAATTCCACGCTTCTTCCGGTTAATGCTACGGATGATGTGATAGAGGCCTTAGAGCATCAAGAGGATCTTCAAACTCTCTATACGGGCGGCACAGTTTTCCACATATTCCTTGGAGAGAAGATGAGCTCCGGTGAGGCTTGTAAGAATTTAGTGAAAAGAATCGTTTATAATTCAAGAATACCGTATCTCACTGTGACTCCCACCTATTCAGTATGCTCTGATCATGGGTATTTAGCCGGCGAACATTCGAAGTGTCCCATATGTGGTAAGGACTGTGATGTGTATAGCAGGGTTGTGGGATATTTCAGGCCGGTGAGAAATTGGAACGAGGGAAAGCAGGAGGAATTCAGGCAGAGGGTGGAATATAAAATAAAATGAAGGGTATTATGGAATTCAAGGGTTTTCAGAAAACTTCTTTGATCGAGTACCCAGGAAAGATCGTCTCGGTGGCCTTTGTTGGAGGGTGTAACTTTAGATGTCCCTTTTGCCAGAATCCGGATTTGATATCAAGCTTTGAGGATTTGCCATCGATCCCTGAGGAAGAGGTAATAAGATATCTGGTCTCTAAGAAAAAGTGGCTGGATGGTCTATCTATTACAGGAGGGGAGCCTACCCTTTACGAGGATCTGCCAAATTTTATAAGGAGAGTAAGGGAGGAGGACTTCTTAGTGGAGATAGAGACGAATGGGACGAATCCGAAGATGATCAGGAATTTGATCGAGGATGATACCGTAAGTTATATTGCTCTGGATGTCAAGGCACCTCTTGTGTGGGAGAAGTATAAAAGAGCAGCGGGGATTGAGGATAAAATTCTTTTTGAGAAGGTAAAGGAGACGGTGGGGATCTTACTGGAATCAAGCGCCGATTATGAGTTCAGGACAACCGTCGTCCCGGGATTGTCAAGTGAAGTAGATATAATGGATATTGCTACACAAATTAGAGGGGCAAAGAGATACGTCCTCCAACAGTTTAGAAATGAGAGGACGTTGGATAAAAATTATGAGAGACTGAAGCCTTATCCAAAGGAGAAGTTAGAGGAGATCAAGGCACAGATAGAGGATTATTTCGAAATTTGTGAGACAAGAGGAGTTTAAAAATGAAGGAACCTGAAAAGATAACCTTAGAGTTGGTGAAGGCTCACGGATTGACCGAGGATGAATACGAGAGGATAAAAAAGATCCTGGGGCGGGAGCCAAATTTCACCGAGCTTGGAATTTTTTCCGTTATGTGGAGCGAGCACTGCAGCTATAAGAGCTCAAAACCCGTGTTAAAGCTTTTTCCTACCCAGGGTGAGAATATCTTAGTGGGCGCAGGGGAGGAAAATGCAGGGGTGATTGATATTGGCGATGGATTAGCCGTGGTTATGAAGGCAGAATCCCATAATCATCCCAGCGCAGTGGAGCCCTTTGAGGGCGCGGCTACCGGAGTGGGAGGCGTTATTCGGGATATCTTCACCATGGGAGCAAGACCCATTGCCCTTCTTGGCTTTCTTTGTTTTGGTCTTTTGGATGATCCTCATAACCGTTATCTATTTACTAAAGTGATTGAAGGGAGTGCCTCATATTCTAACCATATAGGAATACCCACTGTGAAAGGAAAGATTTACTTTGATGAGACTTATGAGGGCAACCCCCTGGTAAATGTGATGTGCGTGGGGATAGTAAAAAAGAACGAGATTGTCAGGGCCAGAGCTAAGGGTATGGGGAATCCCGTGTTTTACGTGGGGGCGGATACAGGTCGAGATGGCCTGGGAGGAGCGAGCTTTGCCTCTCAGGAGCTTACCGAGGAGTCAGATAAAAAAAGATCCACCGTCCCAATAGGAGATCCTTCCAAGGAAAAGCCACTTCTTGAGGCCTGTCTGGAGGTTATCAAAACAGGGGCGGTGGTAGCTATGCAGGATATGGGGGCAGCGGGACTTACCTGTTCTTCAGCTGAGATTGCCTCCCGGGGAAACTGTGGAA
>CAYSEE010000069.1:0-5542 GCA_964429955.1 uncultured Clostridia bacterium
TGGAAAGGGGTCATGATTTCCTTTACATTTGTTACGACAACGAAGCTTATATGAACACGGGTATCCAGAGATCCAGCGCTACCCCACGAGGGGCAGCTACTACTACTTCTCCTGCGGGAAAGGCAATACCTGAAGGAAAACAAAGAGAGAGAAAAGACTTAACCCAAATCATCGCTGCTCATAACCCCCCTTATGTAGCTCAGGCATCCCCTGCTTATTATAATGATTTAATGAGGAAGGTTCAAAAAGCCTTAAATACGGAAGGTCCTACCTTTCTCAATATTCTTTCTCCCTGTCCGAGAGGATGGAGGTTCGAGCCTTCCCAGAGCATTCAGATTGCTAAGTTAGCTGTTTTGACGGGATTTTGGCCTTTGTATGAGGTGGAAAACGGAAAATACAGGATCACCTATCGTCCCAGACAGAAGCGTCCCTTGAGGGAGTGGCTGGAGCTCCAGGGCAGGTTCAGACACCTTTTCAAGGAGGAAAATAAGGAGATAATTGAGGAAATGCAGAGGATTGTGGATGAAAGAGAGAAAAAGCTTTTAGCTCTGGCGGGAGAAGAAGTATAATTCTGATTAAAAAGAGTCTCTAAACCACTCCACAGTTTTTGTTAATCCCTCAGAAAGGGTTATTTTGGATTGCCAATTTATCTCTTTTTTTGTCTTGGTGGTATCTAAATATATCCTTTTTACCTCTCCTTTTCTTGGGGGAGCATAAATGGGATCTTCCTTGAAACCTGTGGCATCGCAGAGGAGCTTGTACAGAAGGTTTACCGAGCTCCCCCTTCCCGTTCCTATATTGTAGGCTAAGTCATCCGGTGAGGTTACGTCCTTTTTGTTAATTTCCTCCATTTTCTCGCTAACCAGCATATTGACATCCACTACCTCATCAACGTAAATGTAATCTCTTAGCTGCTCACCATCGCCAAAAATAGAGGGTCTTTTCCCGGAAAGCATCTTCTGGGCGAAGATGGAGATCACCCCAGCCTCCCCATAAGGGTCCTGTCGAGGTCCATAGACGTTTCCGTAACGGAGGGAGATGTAATTTAAGCCAAAGTTTTGTTTGCAGTAATAAAGGTAGTGTTCTACAACGTGTTTGGAGATTCCGTAAGGAGAGAGGGGATTTTTTTGGGAATATTCATTTACCGGGAGCTCCTCAGGTTCTCCATAAATTGCCCCTCCCGAGGAAGCGAAGATGAAGTTATTTACCCTATGTTTAATGCAGTTATTCAAGAGATTTAACGTCCCCAATATGTTTACCTCGGCGTCGAATGAAGGCCTTTCTACAGACATCCTTACGTTTATCTGAGCGGCGTGATGATTAACCAGGTCAAGTTCTTCTTTAAGGAAAACTTCGCTTAGCTTTTTATCTCTGATATCCATTTGATAAAATCTTACTTTTTTGTGGATGTTCTTTCTCTTCCCCGTGGATAGGTTATCCACCACTACTACCTTCCAGCCTTCCCTTAAATACCTCTCTGCCAGTTGAGAACCGATAAAGCCAGCTCCTCCAGTTACCAATACTCTCTTCATAAGCTTTTACCCTTTTTTTCCCTCTCTATCCTTCTTTTTCCCTCTTCAAAAAAGGGTTTGGCAAATGAGGTGGACCATATCCTCTCCTCAAAAGGCCTTTTCTTCAGGGTGGTTAGAAAACCCTTAAATTCCTCATAATAAGAGCCATAGATATGGTAACTATCGGCTATATGGACGTATTTGCCCACCTTTATCTTTTTATTCATTTTCTCGCTGATTTTTTCCGCTACTAATTTTTGCAGCTCGGTGAGGACGAACATGTTCATAAAGGCGGCTTTAAAGGCGTCGTTGCTCCTGAAATGGACGTTCATCTGCAAGTTATCCCCAAAGATACGAAACCAAAGGCGTTGCATACAGGGGGGGTCGCTGAAATTAGGATCGAGCCAGACTTTCCAGGTTATCGCCTGAGCCCTTCGAGAGTAAGGAACCTTAGCTAATTTATCTACAACAAAATTTACCTGATCAATGGGATGGTCTTGATGAGGGATTTTATAATTAAAAAGGCGCTCATGGTAGGTATATTCCCACTTCCCTTCCTCCGGGTTGATCCAGTGATCGTGGACTCCCAGGATAACCTCCTGACGGTAGACTTCCAGGTCAGCCAAACCTGCTGGAAATGCCCTGTGCAGGCGTGGCTCCTTAAGGGGATGACTTATCTCCATGATCATAGTGCAGTCCTTGCTGGGAGGGTCCTCTGGTCTGTCATACTCCGTTTTTACCTCTATGCCCTCTTCCCAGCATCTTACCACTGATTTCTCCCATACCTCAGGAAGAGTCTCTCCCTCCACTTTGATAATTGGACAACCTGTTTTTATGTTTGTCTTATTAACTTTTTCCACTTTTTACCTCTTACTTCTCACGTCTCACTTTTCACAATCTCCGCTTCTCTCTTATGCCACTCTGTGTTCTCCTCATAGGTGTAGGCAACCCTTAATAGCGTCTCCTCGTTAAAGGGTTTGGCGAGAATTTGAAGTCCAATGGGCAGTCCACTCTTGCTAAATCCACAAGGGATGGAGATGGCTGGTATGCCGGCAAGGTTGGCAGAGATGGTGAAAATATCGGAAAGATACATTTTAAGAGGATCGTCGATTTTTTCTCCTACCTTAAAGGCAACCGTGGGTGAAGTGGGGGTAATCAGAACATCAAAGTCCTGGAAGGCTTTGTCAAAGTCCTGCTTGATAAGGGTTCGCACTCTTTGCGCCTTCCCATAATAATCCTCATAATATCCCTTGCTTAAGACATAAGTTCCCAACATTATCCTTCTTTTCACCTCATCCCCAAACCCCTCCCGTCTGGTTTCCTTATACATATCTATGAGATTCGTATTTTCCCCTGTTCGATATCCATAATTTACTCCATCGTATCTTGCCAGATTAGAGCTGGCCTCGGCGGTGGCAACGAGGTAATAGGTGGCTACGGCATAATCCGTGTGTGGAAGGGATGTCTCCTCGATGTGGGCTCCTAAGTCCTCCAGGACATTTGCCGCCCGAAGAACGCTTTTTTTAACCTCTTCCTCTGTCCCGGCGACGAAGTATTCCTTGGGCAGGCCTATCCTTATTCCCCGAAGTTCGGGAATGAGGGACTGGGAGTAATCAGGAACAGGGTAGTCCACTGAAGTTGAGTCAAGCTGGTCCTTGCCGCTAATTACTTGCAAGAGAAGAGCACAATCGGTTACGTCCTTGGTGATAGGACCAATCTGATCCAGGGAGGAGGCAAAGGCTACTAATCCATAACGGGAGACTCGACCATAAGTGGGTTTTAGACCGACCACTCCACAAAGAGCGGCTGGCTGACGGATGGACCCACCTGTATCTGAGCCTAAGGCAAGGGGAATCTCTCCACTGGCCACAGCTGCCGCTGATCCTCCACTGGAGCCTCCGGGGATGGTTTCTAAGTCCCAGGGATTACGGGTTATCTGAAAGGCGGAGTTTTCGGTGGATGAGCCCATGGCAAATTCATCCATATTGGTCTTTCCCATAAGGATAGCCCCAGCCCTTCTCAATTTTTCTATCACCGTGGCTGAATAAGGAGGATAAAATCCCTTAAGGATACGAGAAGCACAGAGAGTTTGTTTTCCCTTTATACAAATATTATCCTTGATAGCAATGGGAATACCTGTAAGTGGCTTTAACTCCTTTCCCTGAGAAAGCTCTTTATCCAGCTCTTTTGCCTTCTCTATCGCCTCCTCTCGGTAAAGGGAGAGAAAAGCCTTTATCTTTTCCTCCACCATTTCTGTGCGACTAAGAAAAGAGGTGATTATCTCCTCCACAGAGATCTCCCTGTTCTTAAGGAGATTATGCAGTTTATGAGCAGGAAGTTGATAGAGCTTCAAGCTTACTACCTCCTTTCAGGATACTTTTCTCAGATTAACCCCGGATTGGACAGTTCAGTAAGCCCATCAGGCTCATAATTCGCTCTCCCTTAAAGCCTTCCTCCAATAGTTCACTGATTCCTTTAAATCATCCAATACGAGATCGTCAAAGGGTTCGAAGGGTGGATACATTATCTCCAGAAAGAAGAAGGTCTCCTTCGTTCCTCCTCCTTTTAATGTCCTTATCAATTTCTTTGCCTCTATTTTCCCCCTTCGATTGAATTCTTCGATGAAGGGCCAGTGACGGCTCATCATTCTATCTGTTTGTTGAAGGTGAATGACGGGATTTTTTGGAGCAAATTCCCTTAACCAGGCGTAAGGGTTAGCATCCCTTTCATTCCCCGAACGGGCTCTTCCATGGCCAACATCTAAGCACAAATATACTGGTAATTCTGAGCTCTCGGATAGCTTTTGATAAAGCCATTTGGTTTCGGAGATGGTGGAGGGAAACTCCCTGGTACAGGACATAGGCTCAAACAACAAAAATTTTATTCCCCTCTTCTTAGCCAAACGGGAAAGATAACCCCAGTGGTCTATTAGCTCATTCAACAAGACTTTCTTTTTTCTCTCATCCTGGACATCCCTTTTAGAGAAAGCTCCTAAAAAGCCCCCATAGCCAGGACATTCCATCTCGGAGGTCATCTCTATTCCCCCCTCGTACCACTTCAGGGCGGCCTTTCGCATTCTCTCGTCAGGATGAAGAAGAAGGTTAAGACAATGAGGAATGGTTCCGGAAAAGACGCTGTGCATTTCTAAATTATGCTTTTTGTTTAGGTTTTTGATCTTTTGGCAAATTTCGGAACGAATGGAGGGAGGGGTAAAAAAGGGGTCTAATAGATCACTAAAAAATTGAATGTATTTTAATTCTAGCTTTTGAGATACAATTTTAGCCCATTCCTCTGGTTCGACATAGCGGGTTATGGCGAAGGAAAGGTTAACCCCTAAATTTATCCTCATTACCTCATCTCCTGCCCGCCGGTCATATAAGAAGCCTCCTCACCGTTGTTTTTCTACACCTGGGGGTACACTATGATTTTTCCCTTGTCTTATCCTACTATCTTTGTCAGGCATTGTCAAATTTAAAAAGAATGAACTTCTCCGAAATTCTCCTGCTTATTGGGGCAAGGTAAGTGTTTTAGTTTATTTCATTGCCTGCTGGCTTGTTGGTTGAGTTATGTAAAAACTGCTCGATCTGTTTCCTCGTGGGAAGAGATGGTATCACCCCCTTTTTAGTGGCGGTGAGAGCGCCAGAGGCATTGGCAAACCTCAAGATCTCCCTCATTTCCTCCTCGCTTAGATTGAATATATCCTTGCCCTTTTTATCCAGAAGAAGGAGTTGATATATCACTGCAGCATTGAAGGCGTCTCCGCACCCCACTGTATCCATAGTCTTTATCTTGTAAGCGGGAACAGAGACAAATCCATTTTTATTGTGGAAGAAGCTTCCTCTCTCTCCCTGCGTGACCAGGGCAACCTTAGGTCCATTTTGTAGAATCCAATCCGTGCCCTTGATCAGGTCCTTTGTTCCTGTTATAAACTCCAGCTCCATCGTGTTGATTTTTACAAGGTCTGCGTTTTTCAAGCCCTCCATAATCTTGGATTTTGCCTCCCTTAGGTTTCTCCACAGACGAGGACGAAG
>CAYSEE010000070.1:0-5502 GCA_964429955.1 uncultured Clostridia bacterium
GAGCATATCTATTACACCTTGTTCAATTTTTTCTTTTTTTATCATAATATTCACCTCTTTTTATACTTTCCTTCCCTTTCATGCATTTTGTTCAGCCAACTCTTAGTTTGACATCACCTAAACATTATTGAAACTCCGATATTTCAACATATCATTGTGGTAGAATTTGTCAAGCATGCCTCAGTGTAAATAAAACGTACACATTCAGTGAAGAACGTTCTATTAAAGGATATATCGGGAAAGATCCTCGCTCTCTACGATGTCCTTTAGCTTCTCCTTAACGTAATCAGCTGTGACGGTAAAGGACTTTTCCTTCATATAAGGAGCTCTGAAGGATAAGTCCTCCAAGAGCTTTTCTATAACTGTGTGCAGTCTTCTTGCTCCGATATCCTCTGTCCGCTCATTAACCAGTGAGGCTAAGTAAGCAATCTCTCTGATGGCATCTTCTTCGAAGACCAGATTTATCCCCTCTGTCCTCATCAAAGCTTGATATTGTTTTACTAAGGCATTTTTAGGCTCAACTAATATTCTTTCAAAATCCTTTTGAGTAAGTCTTTTTAACTCCACTCGAATGGGAAACCTTCCTTGAAGCTCAGGAATCAAATCAGAGGGGGAGGATGTATGGAAGGTTCCAGCGGCTATGAAGAGAATATGATCGGTCTTGACGGTTCCATACCGAGTAGCTACTGTAGTTCCCTCTACAATAGGCAAAAGGTCCCTTTGTACTCCTTCCCGAGAGACATCTGCTCTTTCTGCTCCCCCACCCACAAGTTTGTCTATCTCGTCGATAAATATTATTCCTGAATTTTCCGTCCGTCGAATGGCTTCCTCAATAACCTTATCCCTATCAATAAGTTTCTGGGCTTCTTCCTCAAGGATAATTTGGCGAGCTTCACGAAGGGGAAGCTTTCTCTCTCGGGGTCGCCTGGGCAGCATATCTCCAAATAAATCCTGAAAATTCATTCCCAATTGCTCTATCCCGCTACTCGTAAATACCTCTATCATAGGAGTGAACTTATCAGTCGCTCTTATTTCAATTAACCTATCCTCTAATTCCTTATTCCTTAGCTTTTCCCTTAACCTTTCCCTGGTCTTGTTCGCCCTCTCCTTTCTTTTTTTCTCTTCCTCATTTTCCCCCTGGGAAGCTCCCATCTGGGAAGAGGGAAGAGGAAGGAGAATGTCTAAAATTCTTTCCTCGGCTAATTTTTCCGCTTTCTCCCTTACCTGTCTCATCATCTCTGTTCTCACTGTGTGAACAGCTATATTGGTTAAATCCCGAACCATAGATTCCACATCCCTGCCCACATAACCCACCTCGGTATATTTACTCGCTTCCACCTTTATAAAAGGAGCTTGGGCCAGCTGAGCTAATCTTCGGGCAATCTCCGTCTTTCCTATACCGGTGGGACCGATCATAATAATGTTCTTAGGAGCTACCTCATCGCGAAGTTTAGCAGGGAGTTTCTGTCGACGCCATCTATTACGTAAGGCAATGGCTACGGCACGTTTTGCATCATCCTGCCCGATAATATATTTATCCAGCTCCTTTACAATTACAGAAGGGGTAAGCCACCTTTCCCTCATTTTAATCACCTCATAGCTTCATAACTCCTCAATTGTGATTTGGTCATTGGTATAAATGCAAATAGAGGCGGTTATGCGCATAGCTATCTCCACAATCCTTCGGGGAGGATAATCAGTATGTTCTGCTAAGGCACGAGCAGCTGCCTGAGCATAGCCTGCCCCTGAACCAATAGCCACTACTCGACCATCAGGTTCAATTACATCGCCACTTCCCGAGATTACCAAAGATTTTTCCTTATCTGCTACAATCATCAAAGCCTCTAATTTTCGCAGCACCTTATTCTGCCTCCAATCCTTGGCTAACTCTAAGGCAGCGCGAGGAAGATTTCCCTGATACTGCTCAATTTTTCTTTCGAACTTCTCAAAAAGGGTAATAGCATCGGCGACGGCTCCAGCAAAGCCGGCTAAAATCTTTCCCTTGTAAAGTCTTCTTATCTTTACAGCCCTCTGTTTCATAATTATTTTCTCAAACGTTACCTGTCCATCTCCACCAATGGCTACACTATCCTTATCCCTGACCGCCAAAATAGTAGTAGAGTGAATCATTTTTTTCACGCCCTTGGATGAGATTTTTGATAAACTTCTTTAAGCCTGCGAGGAGTTATATGAGTGTAGACCTGGGTGGTGGAAAGCCTCTCATGTCCCAACAACTCCTGCACAGAGCGCAGGTCCGCTCCCCTATTTAGAAGATGAGTAGCGAAGGAATGACGGAGGGTATGGAGAGTAACTCGCTTGGGAATATCTGCCAACTTCAGGTATTTACTCAATCTCTTCCTTATCCCCGTATCAGATAATCTTCTCCCAAATCTGTTTAGAAAAACTCCTCTTTCTCCAGGTCCTGCCTTCTCTCTTCTTTTTTCCAGATAATCCCTTAAGGCCCTTATAGCATAGCTTCCTAAGGGAATTATTCTTTCCTTGTTTCCCTTGCCTCTAACCTTGACCATCTCCTCTAAAAGATTTACATCTTCAACATTCAAATTAACCATCTCGGATACCCTCATCCCCGTAGCATATAACACCTCTAAGATAGCCCTATCTCTACAGTGAAAAAAGCCTTTTTTCTGCGTTGTATGTAGGAGCCTCTCCACCTCATCTTCTTCCAGGTAGGAGGGGATCCGCTTATCCAGCTTGGGACTCCGCAGGCTGGATAGTGAAAAAGAAGTTAAATGCCCCTTCAAATAAAGATAATAAAAGAAAGAGCGAAGAGAAGCTACTCGACGAGCAAGGGTTGATTTTTGGCGCCCTTGCCTCTGAAGTATCCCTAAGTACTCTCGCACCATAGAGTAATTTACCTTCTTCACATTCTTTTTTTTGAAACTCAGGAAATTTAAAAAATCCTTTATATCACTAATATACCCCCTGCATGTGTGAGAAGAGAGACCTCTTTCATCCCTGAGATACTGACCAAATTCATTTAGCCACTTCATCTTCCCTTACCCTCTTTCTTGCAATCCTATAAAGAACATCTCCTAATTTCAAATCCTCCGTCAGATAATCCTCAACCTTACCTTTGCATTTGGGACAGGTTAGCTTCCCCTTGATGATAACTAAGTAAGGGTTATCACAATGGGGGCATCTCTCATTTAAGGGCTTATATAGAGAAGTAAATTTACATTGAGGAAATTTTGAACAACCATAAAAGACCTCCCCTTTGCGGGATAACTTTTCCACTATTTCTCCATCACAGTTGGGCAAAGGACACTTAATTCCTGTGCTTTTAACCGGGCTCACGGTATTTTTACATTTCGGGCAAACCAAAAACTCTCCATAACGGCCAAATTTAAGAACCATTTCTCCCCCACACTTCTCGCACTTAACCTTACCTACCTTCAATCCTTCCTTCTTTATATCCCTCATCTCCCTCTCGGCCTTCTTCAGATCCTTCTCGAAATGCTCATAAAATTCGCCTATCAGCACAGTCCACTTTTCTCCCCCTTGTTCAACCACATCCAAACCTTCCTCCATTCGAGCGGTAAACCCCGTATCAAGAATAGTGGAAAAATTCCTCGTGAGAAGTTCGTTGACCACCCTCCCGAGAGATGTCGGAACGAGTTTGCCTTTTTCCCAACGCACGTATCCCCTCCCCTTAATGGTGGAGATAATAGGAGCATAAGTGCTCGGCCTCCCTATCCCCTTTTCCTCCAATACTTTTACCAGGGTAGCCTCAGTATAGCGAGGAGGAGGCTGGGTGAAATGCTGCCTTGAGGTAATCTGTTTTAATTTCAAATCCATTCCCTCTTTCAGAGGAGGAAGGATTTTTTCCTCTTCACCTCTTTCCTTGTAAACCAATGTGAAACCAGGAAACTCAACCCTCTTTCCCTCAGCCTTGAAAAGGTAACTTCCCCCTTGAATATCCACCGTAATCACTCTTAGAACCATCTCGGGCATCTGTGAGGCAAGAAATCTTCGCCAGATTAACTCGTACAGTTTAAAATGATCCCTGGATAAATACCCCTTAACTTTCTCGGGGGTTCGCCAGATGCTGGTAGGTCTGATCGCCTCATGGGCATCCTGGCTTGATTTCTTATTTTTGTAGTAAGGTATTTTTGGAGGCAGGAAATCCTCTCCAAATTCCCTTTTTAAATACTCCCTTGCCTCCTCCTGAGCTTCTCTGGATACCCGCACCGAGTCCGTGCGCATATAGGTAATCAGACCCACCCTTCCTTCTTCCCCAATTTCCTGTCCTTCGTAAAGATCCTGAGCTATCCTCATCGTCCGAACAGCAGAAAGTCTCAACCGAGATCCAGCTGCCTGTTGCAAAGTACTGGTGGTAAAGGGAGGATGGGGAAATTTTCTCCTCTCCTCCTCTCTTAGTTCTTTTATAAAGTACTTTTCATCTTTTATCCTCTGGGTAAGTTCCCTCGCCTGAGCCTCACCTGCTATCTTCGCCTTTTCCTCCTCAATCTGAACTAACCTCGCCTCTAATAAGTTTTTTCCTCGCTGAAGAGCAAACTCAGCCAAGATCGTCCAGTACTCCTGAGGGACGAATTCCTCAATCTCCTTCTCTCGCTCGCAGATTAGCTTTACCGCTACCGATTGAACTCTCCCCGCTGAAAGTCCTCTTCTTACCTTTTCCCACAAAAGAGGGGAAATCTTATACCCCACTAATCTGTCCAAAATTCTCCTTCCCTGCTGAGCCTCTACCTTATTGAGATTGATCTGGCCAGGATTCTTCACAGCATCCTGAATTGCCTTCTTTGTTATCTGGTTAAAGATAATTCTCACTGCCCTTTTATGATTTAATTCCTGGGATAGGTGCCAGGAAATAGTCTCACCTTCCCTGTCCAGGTCAGTGGCCAGATAAACCTGCTCCGTCTTCTGGCTTAACTTCTTCAATCTTCCTACGATTTTCTTCTTACCAGGGATTATTTCGTATGTAGGCTTAAAGTTATTTTTTATATCCACACCTAATTTATTTTTTGGCAAATCCTTTATGTGACCATAGCAGGATTCCACCTGAAAGTCCTTTCCGAGAAACTTACTTATGGTCTTAGCCTTGGCTGGTGATTCCACTATAACTAAATTCTTGGGCATAAGCTTTTTAGCTCCTTACAAATAGCTTTCCCGGAATTTCTCTTATCAGTCCCCTTATCTCCAACCTCATTAAAACCTCGGCTACCTTAGAGGCAGCAAGTCCACTGGCCTCGATTATAAAGTCAATATGAACAGGGGTATCCTTTAGCAGGTTAAAGACCTTTTTCTCCTCTGGAGATAAGGAAAGCGTCTCGTTATCGGCATTTTCCCTCTTTAACTTTCTGGGATAAGAAAAGTTAAACTCTTCCAATATATCCTCGGCGCTCTCCACCAGCTTCGCTCCTTCTTTAATTAAGCGATTTACCCCCTGACTATTAGGACTGTTTATCTGACCGGGGACGGCAAAGACCTCTCTTCCCTGTTCCAGAGCGAAATCAGCCGTAA
>CAYSEE010000071.1:0-5485 GCA_964429955.1 uncultured Clostridia bacterium
GCAATTAGAACAATCCTTATTTTTATTTACACAGATGAGCTTGTGAAAGACAGAGCCAAAACCTCCTCTTAAGGTGGAGCCCTTATAAGCTGGAAGAATTAAGGTTTCCCTGGCTCGAAGGGTAAATCTATACTTGGCTAAGTAAAGCTGCTTTAAGCTCATAATTAGCCTCGTAAGCACTGATAATGCGAAGTTTTACCTCTTTCATTTGGAAGAAAAGCTCGACGAAAAGATAAAGGCAACCTTAACTCAATTTTCGATGCATTTTTCTATTTCCTTTGCTATTCTGAAGGGCTTGGTGATAACTCTCATTGGAAAGCTGCTGGTAAAAGAGGAAGGGTCATTTATCATCTCCTCAGCTAACCTTGCGGGTTTGGTCAAGATTCTCTTTTTCCAATCAGAGAAGAGAGAGAAGTAAAACATCTCTGTCGGTACTTTAAAGATATGTCCACACCTCTGGCATTTCATTCGGACGATAAATCCGCCTACCGAGGTAATAAGAATGGGAGATTCCTTAAAGCACCAGCTACATAATAACGTCGTTTTTGTCTCTTTAATCATCTTCCCTCCTTTAATCCTGAACATATTGAGGGGGCAATACTTCGTATTTTGTCTTCGACGATTCTTGCGAATTCCCCTCAACGCTCCGCTGCTCCCCCTTAAAAAAGTCACACATTCTGAAAAGATTATTGAGGAAAATTTAGTGGTATAAATTACTAAATTTCCTATACTTCGGGATAAAGGATAACCTTAATGGAATTTCTTTCCTTAGCTATTTTAAATCCTTTTTCCCATTCTGTCAAGGGAAACTGATGGGTTACCAGTGACTTGAGATTGACTTTTTCCTCTCTCATCAACCTCAGTGCCTTAGTCCAAGAGGATGGCCTCTGAGTATGAGAGCCGATCAAATTGATCTCTCGTCCAAAAAGCACATCGTCCAAATTTAGCTTAACTGGCTGACGGAGGATGCCCGCCTGGATATATTTTCCCCTTTTCCTGACCAATTTTAATCCTAACTCAACCGCCGATGGAGCGCCTGCACATTCAAAGACCGCATCTGCCCCATAGCCATCGGTCATCTCCTCTATAAATCGGGATATGTCCATTATTTGGAGGTTAAGGGCAAAATCCACTCCTAAGTCCTTAGCTAAGGCTAATCGCTCTTCATCACCCGTTAAGCCGCAGATAATAACCCTGGCCCCTTGTGTTTTAGCCACCTGGCCAACCAATAAGCCAAGGGGGCCGGGCCCTATAACCAGGACAACATCGCCTGAAGAGATCTTTCCCTGCTCCATAACGGCATGGGTAGCGCAGGCTAAGGGTTCGGTGAGAGCTCCACTGAGAAAATCCACATTGGAAGGTAGACGATGAACACTTTTTTCTCTGATGACAAAGTATTTGGCGAAGGCTCCGTTAACCTTTGAGCCAAGGCCTCTACGCTCAGGACATAAGTTATAGTTCCCGCTCTGACAAAATCTGCACTTTCCGCAAACATAGGCGGTTGTCTCAGTAGTCACCCTGTCGCCCACTCGAAGTCTTTTAACTCCCTCGCCCACCTCTACTACCTCTCCGGCTGTCTCATGACCCAGGACAACAGGAGGCTTAACGGCGGAATATCCGTAGAGGTCGGTGCCACATATCCCCGTTGCCTTGACCAGCACCTTCACCTCTCCTGGTCCTGGGGCAGGTTCAGGAATATCAACGAGGGCCATCCCCCCATCTTTTAATTTCATCAACGCCTTCATAATTTCTCACTTATCACATATTACTTATTACATATCACTTCTTCAGGGTATCACGGCAATCTTTATCCCCTGATGATTTATCATCATCTCCAAGACACGGGGAAAATCACTTAGGGAAAACTCATCGGTGATAAGGGAATCTGTGGGTATACTTCCCTGAGAGATTAAATTTAAAGCTCTCTTCACATACTGAGGGGTGTGATGGAATATCCCCTTTATGGTGATCTCTGAATAATGCAGTAATTTAGTGTCAATGGTTATCCTGGTTCCGGAGGCGCAGCCTCCGAATAGATTAACTATCCCTCCTTTCCTCACCATCTTGATGGTCTTCTCCCAGAGATCTGGCAGTCCCACTGCCTCTATGGCCACATCTACACCTCTTTTATTTTCCGTTACACCCCTTACTGCCCTTCCCTGATCATCCACCCTGGAGACGTCCACCAACTCATCGGCTCCCAATTTCCGAGCTATCTTCAGCCTTTCCTTCTTTATATCTGTAGCGATAACCCTGGCCCCTTTTAACTTAGCTAACTGAATATACATCAGGCCAATGGGACCAGCTCCATTTACCACCACCGTATCCCCTAACCTTATGCCCGATTCCTCTATCCCGTGCACCACGCAGGCTAAGGGCTCTACCAGGGCAGCTTCTTTGTAAGAGACATTGGGAGGGATGGGCAAAAGATTTTGTTCGACGATGGGACCAGGAATTTCTACATATTCGGCAAATGCCCCGCTGAGTCTTAAGGTTAAATTCTCACACATACTTGGCCGGCCTATTTTACAGTAAAAACATCGATTACAGGGGGCAGAATTTGCCGCCACCACCCTCATTCCCTCTTTGAAATTCTTAACTTTATCTCCCACTTTTACTATATCACCGGCAAATTCATGCCCGAAAACAAAAGGAGGCTTAAAGAGGGGATGACCCCTAAGATACATCTTTCTATCCGTTCCACAGGTAAGAGCCGCCCTTATCTTCACCAGGACCTCGGAGGGACCGATTTCGGGAATATCTATTTCCTCCATCCTCACATCTTTTATTCCATAAAATACAGCTGCTTTCATCTTCATTGAATTACCTATAATTTATTCAGGCTAATTTGCTTAAGTAGACCTTAAGGCCTGCACTACCAAGATATTTGAGGGGGACATGCTTCGCATTTCCCCCTCAACGCTTCGCTGCTCCCTCTTTTTTCAACACATTACGTGATAACAATACAAAAAATTATTGAAATTCCTATGCTTCGAAGATATGCAACCTAACTAGAGTGGTCGACCACTACTGAATAAGTCTCTTTATCGAAGCAATGATATCTTTCTCATCGGGTAAAAATGCTTTCTCTAAAACCGGGGATGAGGGTGGAGGGACATTTGGAGCTGCTATTCTCATAACCGGCGCATCAAGGTAATCAAATGCTTTTTCCTGGATTTCCATTCCTATCTCAGCCCCGAAGCCCATAAATTGAACCGCTTGATGAACTACCGCTGCTCTGCCCGTCTTCTGGATGGACCTTATTATGGTATCTATATCCAGGGGATAAAGGCTGCGAATGTCGATCACCTCAACCTCGATGCCCTCCTTAGACAGCTCCTCAGCCGCCTTCAGGGATATAGGCATCATAGATGACCAGCTAACCAAGGTCACGCTCTCCTTTGAGGTATCAGCCTCTCGCAAAATCCTGGCCTTTCCTAAGGGGACTAAATACTCTTCTTTGGGAACTTTACTTTTTGCCATAGGATGGTTGTAGAGGTTCTGATGTTCGATGAACACCACAGGGTTATCATCCCTTATGGCGGAGGAAAGCATTCCCTTGGCATCATAGGCAGAGGAGGGGGCGACTATCTTCAGCCCTGGCAGGTGGGCAAGTATCGCCTCTAAGCTCTGGGAGTGCTGACCGGCATATCCCTTTCCTCCACCGATGGTCGTCCTTATGGTAAGGGGAAGAGTTGCCTGACCACCGGACATATACTTCCACTTCGCTGCCTGATTTCCCAGCTGATCCATAGCCTGAAGGATAAAGTCAATATACATTATCTCAACAACCGGTCTTAAGCCTCTTAGAGCTGCTCCAACCCCACTACCAATAATTGCTGCTTCCGAGATGGCTGTGTTGAAAATTCGATTTCTTCCAAAGACCTCAAGAAGTCCCCTTGTAGCCCCATATGCCCCTCCATAATCAGCGATATCCTCCCCCCAGAGAACCACTCTTTTGTCGCGCCTCATCTCCTGGAACAGGGCCTCTATTATCGCCTCCCTATAGGTTATCTTGACCTCGGGGTCCCTTTCCAAAAATTCAGGCTTCTTTAAGATAGGGGCATTCCTGAAGCTTTCCGGGACATTACTTGACTTTGTATGGCTAAAAAGGCCAAAATACATCTTCTTTGGATCAGGGCTTTTTGCTTCAGCAGCTTTCACCGCCATCTCCTCATTTCGAGCCCTGGCTTCTTTTTTAAACCTCTCAAACTCTTCATCAGATATAATCCCCTCCTTTATCAACTTCTCGGAAAAGGTCTTTAAGGGATCTACCTTTTCCCAGGCCTCAAGTTCCCTTAGAGCACGGTAGGTTTCATCCTCTTTTCTTTCCAATCTGTCCTTTACATTATGACCCTTGAACCTGTAACACCAGAACTCCAGAAGGATAGGACCCTCACCTTCCCTGGCGAGTCCTGCCGCTCTTCTGGTGGCATCCCTTACGGCAAGCACGTCCATTCCGTTGACGATCTCGGCGTGCATTCCCTCCCTGTTATATCCAAATCCCCTCTTGGCTAAGAAATCTATCCCTGTGACCTCTCCCCTTTGCTGACCGGTCATCCCATATTGATTGTTGACGATGGCAAATATTAAGGGGATGCCGTATTTCTTTCCCATCAGTCCGTTCTTGAACTGGGCCATAGTGGCCATATTCATTGATTCATGGGAGATTCCGTTGTTGAAGGCACCGTCCCCGGCAAAACATAAGGTTACCCTTTTATCCTCAAGGTATCTTGAGGCAATTCCTGAACCAACAGCTATACCCATACTTCCTCCGACAATGGCATTTGCCCCTAAGTGGCCCTTGCTAAAATCAGCTATATGCATTCCTCCTCCTCTTCCCCGGCAATAGCCTGCTTCTTTTCCAAATAGCTCTGCTATAGCTCTGAAAAGGTGAAGTCGGATGGCCTCCTCGAGAAGGTCCTCGTGAGTTTTTCCCTCTACCTCCAATCCTAAAAGAGCAGCGATCTCCTCATCCTCTGTGATCAGGCTGATTAAAGAGGAATCATCCATATTCCTGATAGCAAAATATCCCTTGGCTAAGGCATCTCCGTGCCCGCGGTGGTGGCTTGTGATATAGTCATCTGGTTGGATGGCTGATATTGCCCCTGTGGAAACCGCCTCCTGGCCAATTGAGAGGTGAGTTGCCCCAATGTAGAGATATTTCATAGAACCGTATCTACCCTTCCTCTCCCTCAGTTCCCAGATCATCTCCTCGAAGTTTCTGATGAAGAGCATACATTTGAGCAGGTCTATACATTCTTCCCTGCCTAAGCTTTCCTCCCTTAACTCTTCCTGTAATGATTTTCTATATTGAAATTTGGGAATCTTATTTTTTATCTCAACAAACCCGGGAGTAAACTCGGGCAACAAGACAATCTCCCTTACCATTTTAATTTTCTCCTTCTTTATTGGCTGCTTTACCTCCCGAGATATTTGAGGGGGATCCACTTCGTGTCTCCCCCTCAACGGCCCGATCGGCAAA
>CAYSEE010000072.1:0-5469 GCA_964429955.1 uncultured Clostridia bacterium
ACCAGGTCTTTGTTTGGGTGAGGGTCACTTAACCTCCCAATTCTGACGCGGGAGTCCCCATATGTTAGAATTAGGATCGTTGGTTGTCTGGTATCCCGTCAGCAAGCTTTTGCGGAGGGGAGCCCTATTATTTTAGCTTGGTAGATGAGGGACTGATTGAAAAATAGTAAATGCTCAATGAATCCCCGTGTCATTACGAGCGAAGCAATCTCATACCTGCCTTTGAATCTGGGTTAGCAATTTCTCCACATCCTCGGGCCTTTCCACACCTAAAACGTGGGCCTTTCTATCTATCCTTCGCATCAGCCCCTGGAGGACTTTGCCTGGCCCGACCTCTATAAAAAGCTCCACTCCATCTTGGAGCAATCTCCTCATGCAATCTTCCCAGAGAACGGGATGATTTAGCTGCTTTCTTAATGCTTCTTTAACTTCATCAGCAGTGAGGGCGTAACAGGCGAAAACATTGGTAATTATCTTGCAATATGGATCAGAGAAGGAAAGTTTATTTAGCTCTTGGGAAAATTCCCGGGCAGCTTTGTTCATTAGAGAACTGTGAAACGGACCGCTTACGGGGAGGAAGACTACCCTTTTGGCACCCCTTTGGCTTAGGATATTCACAGCCTCTTTTATTTTCTTCCTCTCTCCTGAGATGACAATCTGAAGGGGAGAGTTAAAGTTTACCGCCTCCACCCCTATCTTTTGGCAAACTGATACTACCCTCTCCTTGGGCAGTCCAATCACGGCGGCCATTCCGCCGTCTACGGTTCTTGAGACCTCATCCATTAGCTCCGCTCGCCGGCGGACCAATTTCAGGGCAGCAGAATAATCCATAACCCCGGCCGCGGCCATCGCGGTGTACTCACCCAGACTGTGTCCAGCTACCACCTCACACCTTATCCCCTTTTCCCTTAGGATGCTGTAGGTACCCCAGCTTACAGTAAATATAGCTGGTTGAGTGTTGATGGTCTTTCTTAGTTTCTCCTCCGGCCCTTCAAAGCATAACTCTTTAAGGTCAAGGTCTAAAATCTGGCTTGCCTGCCGAAATACCTCTCTCATCTTCTTGTAGGAGGTATAGAATTCCCTCCCCATCCCCACATATTGTGAGCCCTGGCCAGGAAATAAAAATGCTATCCTCATGCTACAGCGATGACCTCGTCGTCCTTTTCTATCTTAATTATCCTTGCTCCTGTTGTATTTCTTCCGATAAGGGGGATGTTCTTGGCTAACAGGCGAATGCTCTTTCCCTTACGAGTGATCACCACGATCTCATCTTTTTCATTTACCCTCTTCACCCCTGCTACTTCTCCCCTTTGAGGGACAAGATGGATGTTGATAATTCCTTTTCCTCCCCTTCTCGTCTTGCGATATTTGGAAATGAGGGTTCTCTTCCCGAACCCCTTGGAGGTGATGGTAAACAGGGCTTCGTTTTCCTCCGCGATGGTGGCGTCTATTATTTTATCTTCTTTCTCCAGCCGGATTCCCCTCACCCCGGCTGAGTTTCTACCTGTGGGATGGACATCCGTCTCGGGAAAGAGAATGGCCTTACCCTTCTTCGTGGACAGAATTATATCCTGTTTACCTGAGGTTAACATCACCTTGATTAGTTCATCTTTGTCCTTTAAGTTAATGGCTATTATCCCCCCTTTTTTGGGATGTGAGTAAGCGGACAGAGGGGTCTTTTTGACCATTCCCCTCTTGGTGACCATAAATAGAAACTCATCGCCTTCAAGGTTGTCTACGGGAATGACCGTGCTGACCGTCTCTTTTTCTCCTAAGGAGAGGAAGTTGACCATAGCCCTTCCCTTAGCTGAACGCTTTTTTTGGGGAATGTCATAAGCCATCGCCCAGTAAACTCTTCCCAGGTTGGTGAAGAACAAAAGGGTGGAATGGGTATTGGCTAAAATTAAGTCCTTTACAAAATCTCCCTCTTCCAGGATTATCCCGCTAACTCCTTTTCCTCCCCTATTTTGTCGATTGTAGGCCCTCAAGGGGGTATATTTTATGTAACCCTGAGAGGTAAGGGTGATAAGAATATCCTCCTTTTTGATCAGGTCCTCCGGCTTAAACGTTAGTTTCTCCTCCTTCTCCTGAATAATGGTTCGCCTATCATCCCCATATTTTTTCTTGATCTCGAGGAGCTCTTCCTTAATGGTAGCCCAGATCTTTGCCTCACTGGATAACAATGATTTTAACTGTTCTATCACCCTTAGCGATCTTTGATAATCCTTTTCTACTTTATCCCTTTCCAGACGGGTAAGACGTTCAAGGCGCATCTCCAGGATGGCCCGAGCTTGATCCTCGGATATTTCAAGAAGCTTTATCAGGGATTTGGTGGCTTCTTGGGGAGAGGATGAGGACCTTATAACTTGAATTACCTCATTTAGGTTGCTTAGGGCCTTTCTAAACCCCTCTAAGATAAGAGCTTTTCTTTTCTCTTTTGTGAGATCGAATTTAGTCCGGCGAGTGACCACCTCCCTGCGATGGTCAAGATATAGCCTCATTGCTTGAGGGAGGCTTAGGAGCTGGGGTTTTCCATCTGCTAAAGCTAAGAGGATTATTCCGAAGGTCGTCTGAAGGGGAGTATACTTGTAAAGTTGATTTAAGACGACATCGGTTGAGGCTCCTCGGGAAAGCTCTATAACTACTCTTATCCCTCCCTTATCCGATTCATCTCTTACGCTTTTAATCCCCCTTATTCTATCATTTTGAGCTAACTCAGCTATCTCCTCAACTAATTTAGCCTTGTTGACCTGGTACGGAAGCTCAGTGATGACGATGTTTTCACTTCTGTCCGTGTTTTCCAGGGCTACTCTTCCTCGCAGGATTATCTTTCCCTTTCCCTCTTTATGGGCCTTCTTAATTCCTTCTTTCCCCAGGATGCTTCCCCCGGTAGGGAAGTCCGGCCCCTTGATCACCTCTAATAGTTCATCAAGGGAAATTTGGGGATTTTCGATCATTTTTATAAGTCCATCTACGAGCTCCCTTAGGTTATGAGGAGGGATATTGGTGGCCATTCCCACGGCTATGCCAGCAGAGCCGTTCAATAAAAGATTTGGCAGTTTTGCTGGTAGAATTGAGGGCTCCTTCAGGCTGTTATCAAAGTTGGGAACGAAGTCCACCGTTTCCTTGTCGAGATCTTGAAGTAATTCCTCAGCAATAGGGGAAAGCCTTACCTCGGTATAGCGTTGGGCAGCCGGGGGGTCTCCATCGACGGATCCGAAATTTCCCTGTCCATCTATTAACGGATATCTTAAGGAGAAATCCTGAGCCATTCTCACCATAGCATCGTAAACGGCCATATCTCCATGAGGATGGTATTTCCCCAGTGTCTCTCCCGTTACCCTGGCTGATTTCTTATGTGGCTTATTATGAACTAACCCCAGCTCCCGCATAGCATAAAGTATTCTCCTCTGAACGGGTTTTAATCCATCCCTCGCATCGGGTAGGGCTCTTCCCACAATTACGCTCATAGCGTAATTTAAGTAGGAATTTTTCATCTCCTCTTCTAAGTAAAGAGGGGTTATCTTACCTTCCATCACCATAATGGGCTTCTCCTTATATATCTAAATTGGTTACTTCCTTGGCATGGTCTTCTATGAACTTTCGCCGTGGTTCTACCTCACCCCCCATTAGAATGGTAAATATCCTGTCTGCCTCTATGGCATCCTCTATGGATACACGATAGAGAGTGCGAGTTTCCGGATTCATAGTAGCCTGCCATAATTGATCGGGATTCATCTCTCCCAATCCTTTATATCTTTGGACTTCTATTTTTTTCTCCCCTAACTCCGAAATTAGTTTTTCCAGTTCTTCCTCGGTGTAAAGAAAGTACTCCTTGTTTTTATTAGTTGCTCTATATAAGGGGGGTTGAGCAATATACACATGACCATCCTTAATTAAGGTTGGCATATAACGATAAAAAAAGGTAAGCAAAAGAGTTCGAATGTGAGCTCCATCTACATCAGCATCCGTCATAAGAATGATCTTATTATACCTTAGTTTAGATGAATCAAACTCATCCTTAATTCCTGTACCAATAGCTGTGATCATAGACTTTATTTCTTCATTGTTGAGAATTTTAATCAAATGAGTTTTTTCTACATTGAGAATTTTTCCCTTTAAGGGAAGGATAGCTTGAAATCGTCTATCTCTTCCTTGCTTAGCTGAACCACCTGCCGAGTCTCCCTCTACTATGTATAGTTCATTTCTCTGAGGGTTGTCCTCAGAACAACTGGCAAGTTTACCAGGAAGGGCTCCTCCACCCAGCCTTTCCCTTTTTCGACTTATCTCTCTTGCCTTTTGGGTGGCCATACGCACACGGGAGGCAGAGATCGCCTTTTGAACGATCAGCTTGGCCATAAGGGGATTTTCCTCCAAAAAGCGGGATAGATTCTCGTAGATAATGGATTCCACAATTCCCTTTACTTCGCTGTTGCCCAGCCGGGTTTTTGTTTGTCCCTCAAACTGAGGGTTGGGCATTTTCATATTAAGGATAGCGGTAAGACCTTCTCTTACGTCCTCTCCCAGGAGTGATATCCCCTTGTTGTTTTTCTCCCGGGCAGCGTACTCATTGATCACTCGAGTAAGGGCGGATTTAAATCCAGAAAGGTGAGTCCCTCCTTCCTCTGTGTTAATGTCGTTGACGAAGGCAAATATATCCTGAATAAAGCTCTGATTGTACTGAATGGCCACCTCTAAATCTACGTTGTTTCTTTTTCCCTTGATGTAGATTGGCTCATCAAATAGAACTTCCCTGTTTTCGTTTAGGTGTTTGACAAATTCCTTAATCCCTCCCTCGTATTTAAAGCTTTCCTCTTTTCCCGTCCTTTCATCCTCTATTTCTATTTTTAATCCCCGATTTAGAAAGGCCAGCTCCCTTAAACGTCGAGCTATTTTCTCTCCATCGAATTCTATGAATTCGAAGATCTCCTTATCCGGCTTAAAGGTGATCTCCGTTCCTCTTTTATCCTTAGAGGTCTCTTCTATGCATTCTACGGGAGTAACTGGTTTGCCTCTCTCGTAGCGCTGACGCCAGAGTTTCCCCTTTCGGGCCACCTTTGCCTCAAGATATTCTGAGAGAGCGTTTACCACCGAAACCCCTACTCCGTGCAAACCTCCTGCTACTCGATAAATCTTGTCGTCAAATTTTCCTCCTGCATGAAGGGTGGTCATTACCAGCTCAAGGGCTGATTTTTTATATATAGGATGAAGATCCACGGGAATTCCTCTTCCGTCATCAACTACGGTAACGCTGTTATCGGGATGAATAACTACCTTTATGTTCTGGCAATAGCCTGCTAAAACCTCGTCAATGCTGTTGTCCACTACTTCATTTACTAAGTGATGTAGTCCGCGAGGTCCGGTGCTTCCGATGTACATACTGGGCCTTTTACGGACAGCCTCTAAATCCCTTAATACTTTTATTTGCTGTGCTCCATATTCCTCTTCCATCTTTTCCCCTCCAATGTT
>CAYSEE010000073.1:0-5469 GCA_964429955.1 uncultured Clostridia bacterium
GCCTTAATATTACCAGGACAGGATCTGGTATAATATTTGCTTCGGAGAGCATAATTGAGGTATTTTTATTCCCCTTGATTGGCAAGTTTTCTGATAAAGTAAGAAATGGACCAAAACTACTGATGATTATGGGATTTCTTTCATCTACGATGAGCTTGTTTCTCTTCTCTGTTTTTCATACTGTTTCTCAATTTTTTATACCCCAAGTGTTTATTGCCATTTCGTGGGCTTCATTCATAGTTGGTGCGACGGTATTTATAAGTGAACAGGCGCCAAGGGAAAGACAAATGGAGGCAATGGGTCTATTGGATAGTTTTACAAATATGGGAGGCATTTTGGGACCAATCATATTTGCTCAGCTTCTTGTCACCACGAAAAGCTTTGTAAGTGGACTGCGTATTGTAATGATACTTCCTATTCTCTCCACTTTTATTATAATGACAAAGTTAAAGAAAAAAGTTAAATCTGCAAGATAGATTAAGGAGGGAAATAAATGGAATTTGAGGAAAAATGGGAGGATCTTGAGGATTTTTGGGAAAGCTTTGGCATCAGGATCGGCCCTTTCGGAATGGGGATATATGGGCCATCAAGGCGCATAAGGTATTCAAGGACAGATAAGTCTCACCTTCTCAGGATAAGAATAGATCCTGGTGTGAAAAAGGAAGAGATCAAGGTAAGATTGGTAAAGCCGGGGTTGATAGAGATCGAGTGGCCTCGCAGGAAAAGAGGAGAGGATATTCCCGTGGAATAATTAGTTAGTAGGCACTACGGAGAATGAAGAAATTTGAAATACCTAAATCTACATTTATGGAAAGTTAATCCGAAAGAAGCGATCGAGCTTCAGATAAAATTAAGAGAAAAGGTATCCTTAAAGAGTGCTTTTAACAAAATAGATAAAGTTGCCGGGGCAGATGTTAGCTATTACAACGACAAGGCGATAGCGGGAGTCGTAGTCCTTAGTTTCCCTCAGTTGGAGATAATAGAGAGGCGATTTTCCATTTCCCCGGTGAAATTTCCTTACATTCCTGGACTCCTTAGCTTTCGGGAAGGGCCAGCTTTATTAGAAGTCTTCAAAAAGATAGAAAATGAGCCCGATGTTGTCCTCTTTGATGGGCAAGGAATTGCTCACCCAAGGAGAATGGGAATAGCAACTCACTTAGGACTGTTTCTGGACAGGCCAACCATTGGTTGTGCCAAATCCAAATTGAGCGGAAATTACTTACCTGTAAGGGAGGAAAGGGGAAGCTATAGCCTATTGAGAGAAGGAGAAGAAATCATAGGAGCAGTGGTGAGGACGAAAAGAGGAATCAGTCCCATTTTCGTCTCTCCAGGAAATAAAATAGATCTTTTTGCCTCAGTGGAGATAGTCTTAAGATGCACGAACAAGTATAGATTGCCCGAGCCCACTCGAAAAGCTCACCTCTTTGTCAACAAGCTTAAGAGAGACCTTATGCTGGAGGCAAGCTCTAACCGAAAAAAGGCGCTGTATTAAAACGTTAGAGTTATAAGCTTCTAAGTCTCGGAGAAAAAATTTTGTAAAAGGGGTGTGGAGTTGTCTTTTTCCAAAATTTTTGTATTATTAAGAAGAAAAATCGCTTCCTTGACATAGAACAAAAAGGCTATATAATACGAGCCATTTCGTTGATGCGTTTTTATGGAAGGGATTCAGGAGACTAAAAGACTCTTGAATCCTTTATCTTATGTGGTGAGGTCCCTGTAAATTACCATCCGTCGGATGAGAAAGTAAAGACATTCTAAACTCTTAGTCTGATTCTAAAAGAAAATACTAAGCTCTAAGGAGGGAAGAAAATGAGAAGACGCGACAACTTTGGGCTTCACATAGTGTCGGACCTTTATGGATGCCATCCGGAAAGAATGGGAAATATGGAAGAAATCGAAAGAGTTATGAAAACAGCGGTAAAAAAAGCTAATTTAACTGAGATAAAATCCTATTTTCATCAATTTGAACCTTATGACGGGGTCACCGGATTTGTCCTCCTTGCTGAGTCTCATATAGCAGTTCATACCTGGCCTGAATATGGATATGTTTCCCTTGATGTTTACAGTTGTGGATCTCCTGATAGCTCATTCTCTGCCCATAAAAGAATTGTGGACTTTTTTAAGCCGGGGAAGATTTCCACCAATATCTTTAAAAGGGGGAAGCTTGATGAATCGCACAGCAGGACAAATATTGAGACAATTAGCCAGAGGGCCTAAGGATTTCTGGCAGTTGATAAGACATCAAGATTCACCTATAAAAGAATTTATACAAACGTTAAAAGACCTTGAGAAATCACAAACAATAAAAAAGAAGGGCTTCGTATTCAAGCTGAATAGGAAAAACATCAAAGTAAAACCCTATATAGGTTTTGGCTGCAGCATGGACGAGAATGGAGTTAATCTGGCTGAAAATTTTAATCACCTTAAGGAAAGGTTCAGGAAGTTAGCAAGAGAAAGGCCTCTACCCAGAGAGGATTATGATCAGGGCTTTATGAGAGAAGAGGACACGCTGAAGAGAGCTATCTTTATGTATGAAAGAGGGGATGTGGAGGGAAAGAACATATTCATCTTAGGAGATGATGATCTTCTATCCTTAGCCCTCGGGCTAATGGGACTATCAAACCGGATAACCGTTTTAGAGGCTGATAAAAGAATAACGGCTTTTATAACCCTCAGGGCAAAGCAGTTTAACCTTCAGGGTATCGAGGTTTTAGAATATAATGCCCTAAACGAGCTTCCCCCCGAGTTAAGGAATCGCTATCATACATTTGTGACCGATCCTGTGGAAACATGGCTTGGGTTTAAGGTTTTTGTGGGTAGATGCATCCAGAGTTTGAAGGATAGGGGATGCAGTGGCTACTTTGGGCTGACCCATCTTGAAGCATCCCTTCAGAAGTGGTATGAATTTGAAAAATTTCTTATGGATTGTAATTTCGTGATCACCGACATTTTAAGAGATTTCAGTTTTTATCCAGAAGATGATAATAAATGGCAGAGGTTTTACGAAAGCTACAGGCTTTGCAAGGAGTTTTCCGGTATTGGACTGCCAAAAATTGACTGGTATAGGTCCTCCTTCGTCAGAATAGAGGCCATCGACCGTATCGATCCTCCAGAACTTCCCTCGTCTCTTTCCTCCGAAGAGCTTTATCTTGACGAGGAGACCTGGGCTACACCAAGCGTAAGGTAAATTGTAACTTCGGTCTCACTTAGCTTTTCCAATCCTTGTATAAAGAGGTAGATATATGCTTTTTGGAAAAAGAAGAAAAAGGGAGTTTTCTCAAGAAGAAATTGAGCAAGTTATAAACGATTATAGCGAAATGGTAAAATCCGTCCTTAGAGAATATTTGCCCAGATGGGCAAGAAGAGCTATGAACAAGGCAAAGGGTAGGTCAGGACTTACCGTCAGCAAAGAAAATGAGGAAATTCAGGAAATAAAGAGAGTAGGAATAAGTGCCTGGTTAGATCGAGCTACCCAGGATGTCTTTGAAGAGATTTCTTCTTTCACATCTGATCCTGCTTCCTTGAAATCCAAATTAGATAGTATTCTTAAGGAGATCAAGAGGAAGTGGAAAATCAAATGAGAGAGAGAAGGAGAGAGAGAAGGAGGTGATGGTGAAAAAAGAGCAGGGAAGGTTCGAGGCTTTAGTAGAAAATGCCCTGGTGGGTATTTACATCATCGATGAGGATGAGAGACTTGTTTACGTAAATGAAAGGTTTGCCCAGATTTTTGGCTATACTTCGGATGAACTCATAGGAAAGAGCGCATATCTTATAGTTCATCCCAAAGATTATGCAAAAGTCAGGGAAAATATCCGCAAACGCCTCAAGGGCATAATAAAATCCGTTCACTATGAGTTTACAGGAATAAAGAAGGATGGAACTGAAGTAGAGGTGGAAGCTCAAGGCAGTCGAGCAGAATATGAAGGAAAGCCTACTATTGAGGGAACCATTATAGATATCACCCAACGCAGGCAGACAGAGGAAAGGACAAGGCATGTGCATACTGTGCTTCAGGCCATAAGAGGGGTGAATCAGTTTATCGCAAAGGAAAAAGATAAATCCAAACTTCTTCAAGGAATCTGTAATACCCTTCTTAAGGCAAGGCCCTATAAAGTGGTCTGGGTTGGCCTGGTGGACGAAGAAACCAAACACATCGTCCCGGTGGCTCAGGCAGGATTTGAAAAGGGTTACCTGGAATCCTTAGAGGATCTTCCCACCTTTAGATGGCCCGATGAGGAGGCGATAAAAACAGGTAAACCATATATAATGGAGAATATTCCTACCAGACCTAAGTTCAGTCCATGGAGAAAAGAGGCGATAAAAGGAAAATACTTATCCTCATTAGCTGTCCCCTTAACTATTGAGGAAAAGGTATATGGAGTAATTAACGTTTGTTCTGACCGAAGACAGTTTTTCGATGAGGAGGAAATTGCACTTCTCGTAGAGGTAAGTTCGGACATCGCCTTTGCCCTGAGAGCTATTGAACTTGAGGAAGAGCGAAACAAGTTACAGGAGAACATCGCTCGCTCCTTTGAAAGTATGGCGAGAACCATAGTCAGGATCTTTGAGGAAAGAGACCCTTATACTGCTAATCACGTGAGAAAGGTGGCGAAATTCGCCCGTCTGATAGCGGAAGAAATGGGATTAAATAAGAACCAAATCCAGGGAATCTGGATAGGGGGAATACTACATGATGTAGGGAAGATTGGAATACCAGAGGCTATTTTAGTCAAATCAGGCAGGCTTTCTCCCCAAGAGATGGCCTTAATCCAAACTCACCCCGAAAGGGGGTATGATATCCTCAAAAATATGGATTTTCCCTGGCCTGTAGCTAAAATGGCGCTACAGCACCATGAAAGGCTAAATGGAACGGGTTATCCCATGGGAATTAAGGGCAAGGATATGATGCTGGAGGCGAGGATTTTAGCTGTTTGTGATGTTCTTGAGGCGATGCCTTCCCACAGACCTTATCGTCCAGCCAGGAGCCAAAAAGAGACCATTACAGAAATTGAAAAAGGCAGAGGGAAAAAGTATGATCCCAAAGTTGTGGACGTAGCTATTAAACTGATCAGGGAGGGGAAAATTCGTCTGGGAGAAACGAATGCTTCTTAAGCCCTTTATTCTTTCCTTTATTCCTGTATTTGTGGCCGTAGATGCCTTTGGAGTTCTCCCCATATTTATCTCCTTAACCGAAGGGATGGGAAAAAAGAGAAAATTAGAGGTGGTTAAGCAGTCAGTCTTCACCGCCCTGATCATCGCCATCGCCTTTATCTTTGTGGGTAAAGCTATCTTTTTGATCTTAGGGGTGACCGTCCAGGACTTTATGATCGCAGGAGGGGTGGTTTTATTTACCTTATCCGTGGCCGACCTCTTGTTTCCCACCAAACAGCGACGGACGTCCACTGTGGGCGTGGTACCCTTAGGAATGCCCTTAATTGCCGGGCCTGCTGTGCTCACCACATCCTTGAT
>CAYSEE010000074.1:0-5368 GCA_964429955.1 uncultured Clostridia bacterium
CGCCGTTTCTCCAGGCCATCTCTACTATCTTATCCAGAATCTCTCCTGCATTTAACCTTCCCACTACCTTCTTGGTATGGGGATCTATTAAGTCATAATCCTCTCCCTTTTGAGCAGCCTTCATAAAACTGTCGTCTGCCGCTACCGAGATGTTGAAATTCCGTAGCGCCCCTTCCTTCTTCTTGGCGTTAATAAACTCCAAGATGTCAGGATGGTCGACATTTAGGATGCCCATATTCGCCCCGCGCCTCCTTCCACCTTGTTTAATAGCTTCTGTGCTTGCGTCGAATACTCCCATAAAGGAGACGGGGCCACTGGCCACACCGGAGGTAGTGCCCACAGGGCTTCCCTTTGGTCTTATCCTGCTGAAGGAGAACCCTGTTCCACCCCCGCTTTTATGGATTATAGCAGTATGTTTTATCGCCTCGTAGATGGATTCAATGGAATCATCCACAGGAATTACAAAACAAGCGGCAAGTTGACCGAGCTCTGTGCCTGCATTCATCAAGGTGGGGGAATTAGGCAAAAACTCCAAATTAGCCATAAGTTGATAAAAATCATCCTCCGTTTTTTTGACTTCCAGAGGGCTGGCCCCATAAAGGCCGTCCGCTGAGGCGATATTATGAGCCACTCTCCTGAACATCTCCTCTGGAGTTTCAACGATCCTGCCCTCTTTGTCCTTCTTTAAATATCTTTTTTGTAGTATTCTTAAAGCGTTATCCGAAAATTTCATCGTGGACATGGCAGGCTCCTCTTCTCACCTCAGCCGCTCTATGATAAGCTCCGCTGCCTTCCTTCCAGAAAGAAGCATTCCTCCAAAAATTGGTCCCATACGAGGGCTTCCACATACGGCATTAGCAGCCATACCAGCTACATAAAGACCAGGATAAACCTCCTTAGTATTTTCCAGTATAGCTGCCTCCCCTTTTTCTGCCCACATAGGCCCTTCCCCCATTATTTTACCACTAAGGGTGTTCAGCTTAACTTTCCCTTTTTCCTCCAATTTCTTGACCACCTCACAGTCATGGCCTGTGGCGTCTATGGCTGTCTTGCATCTTATAGATAGGGGATCAACGTGAAGATTGGCCAGTTTTACTGCTCCCCAATTGAGGACAAGACCGCAAACTCTCTCATCTTTAACCATTACGTCCTCTACCCCGATCAGGTTAAATATTTCAGCACCTGCCTGAAGTGCCTTATAAGTAATAGCAGAGACTGCCTCTAAGGAATTAGCTAAATAATAATTTTTTTGATATTCAATGTATTTTATCCCAAATTCCTCTAAAACCTGCCTGGCCGCCTCTTGTACCACAATTTTATTGAACATCATTCCTCCGCCGGGCATACCTCCGCCTACCCTGAGGCTTCTCTCAAAAATGGCCACCTTTATCCCCTTCTTCGCCAAATAAAAGCCAGCCGTTAAACCAGCTGGACCAGCTCCTGCAATGGCTACCTCTATCTCTAAAGCTTTGGTAAAATCCTTGCTAAAACTCTCCACAATGGCCTTAGAAATTGTTACCTCGTCTAATTTCATCTTCGCCATCCTCCTTTAAGAGAATTAAGGGAGCATCCTTCGGAATACCCCCTCAACGGTCTTGATCCTTCGCCAATTCCTTCGGAATGCGGCAAAGTCACCTCTCGCTTCGCTCGGGCAAGCTTTTTCATTTTAGTTAAAACAAAATCTCGATCGCCTTATAAGGGCAAATGGGAACGCACAGCTCACAGGCAATGCATTTCTCCTTATCGAAGGAGACTTTCATTTGATCTCGGTCAATGGTGATGGCCTTTGTAGGACAAACGGGAACACAAACGGTGCAATGGGTGCATTTTTCCTCAAGCCATTTAATGTCCTGAACCAAGGGTTGTACATGCACTCCTAATTCCTTAAGGTAGCTCATCCCCGCCTCTAAGGACTTCTTTCTTCCACTGATTTCTATCATCAATCGACCTTCTTCCTCAGGATTAACTTTGGCTCTAAGGATGTTTACCATTAAATCATAGTCCTTAATAAGATGGTAGGTTATTGGTTGGTCGATTAACTTAGAGGGAAAGGTCAAAACTATCCGTCTTTTTTGCATTTGACATCCTTTTTACTTTTTAATTGGTCTTTCCTTAAGGCTCTTGAGGGTTATCCCTGCGTCTACAGAGGGAAGAAGCTCAACGGGCTCAGTTAATAGAAACTTGCCTCTTTTTATCCAATCTTTAAGTATCTGGGCTATCTCCTTAGCCTTGGCATAGCTGGAGAGGCCTGCCGTGGGAACATCTTTTCCTTGAATGGTTATTATACCGCTCTTAAGCTGAGCGTAATTTACCTCACCCAAGGTCTCTGGGTTACCTTCAGGATAAGCTCGACTGTAATCCACTATGGGAGCGTATATCTCCTCATCCCTGACCGCCGTGTATTCCAGTATCTCCTCATCGAGAACGGGAATGGGCACTCCAATTCCCACCGTTAAATTAACTCCATAGCCAGTTATGGTTGTTCCTCTTAGCCATTCAGGGCTCATTTGCTTCAAATCCCCGATTACGGCAAGCGTACCAGCTGATGTCTTGGGAACACCCTTATCCGTTCGGGGAACAAGGGGATTATGCTGAGTTCCATTCCAGGCTATATAGCCTATCCCGCCTCCCAGGAAAATTCTCGTTCCTACACCAATGGTGCGATAATAGGGATCGTTGAGAAGAGGCGAAAGCTGCCCTGCGCTGCAGTAATTTGCGTTGCCCAACCTTGGCTTTAACATACCCATATAGGTGTAGATAACCTTGTCGGAAAGATTTACCGCTACATTATAATTCTGAGAGGCGTTCCTGGGATTGAATAAAATGGCTTCATTGATGTCTTTTATGTTAATCCAGGTCTTCAAGGTTGTCCGAGGGTAGCAGTCCGTCCCATAGGTAGTAGCAACTAACTTTATATCCTTGCCCGCTACCAGCTCCTCGATCACATGTCCACCTCCGTAGCTAAACCTTCCAGGATAAATCCTATTTCTGGGATCATCGTCAGGAAGGGCAGTTGCCCCAAGATAAATATCCACCGCAGCAAAGCCCGCATACGCAGGGACATTATTTAGATATACCTTTCCTCCCCCTAATTTTATCCTTGGTTTGGAATGTCCAAGGTTGAGGTAAATGCCGGAGGAACACATAGGTCCAAAGGTAGCCGTGGTCACCACGTCTACCTCTTGGGCGGTCTTTTTGACCCCTTTTTCCTCTACGATATCGATGATCTCCTCAGCTGTCACCACTACTGCCTCTCCCTTTCTTATCTTCTCATTGATCTCAGCGATCGTCTTCGCCATTTCACTGTTTCTCCATCGAGCTTATAATTTTGTTTGCCTTCTCTACATCATTTCTGTTTACCATAATCTTAACTCCTCCGAAGGGAATGAAGGTGCCGTAAATCGTGGTCATATTTTTATCCATTAATATGGACTTTATTCCACCATCTTTAAGCAGGGATCTGACTAATTCCGCCTCTATAATGTTCGCCGCGGAATAAACCTTAATCAAGTTCTTCTCCTTTACAAAGATGCCTGAGGGGGATGTTCCGATACTTTGATGTGATATAGTATAAGTTATTTAGCTGGGTTGTCAAATCAAAAAGGGTGTATGTTAAGTTGGAAAAAGAAGGGGGTTGACAAAGGGTAAATTTTGAGTATAATGTCCCTCTCCAATGAGATACACGGAGAAAGGCTTTATGGGAGAGAAATGATGAAGGTGTTGATAATAGGGGATAAGATACATCCCTTTCTTTACGATTACTTTGACAAAAAACACTTTCCAGGGGTTGAGTTGATCCTCTCCACAGGGGATCTGGAATCATACTACCTTTCCTTTCTGGTAACTATGTTCAATAAGCCCCTCTATTATGTAAGAGGAAATCATGACACCTCTTACAGTGAAAACCCTCCGGAGGGATGCAGAAACATCGATGGCCAACTGATAACCTACAAGGGGCTAAGGATAATGGGACTGGAGGGTTCAATGTGGTATGGAGGAAGGGGAGTAGAATACACGGAAAGGCAAATGCGGTGGAAGATAGCGAAATTAAGATATAAAATTTCTCGTAAAAAGGGGGTAGACATCATCCTAACTCATGCTCCTCCAAAGGGCATCCATGATGGAAGGGATCAATGCCATCAAGGGTTTCAGTGCTTCAGGGATTTAATCGATCATTATAAGCCGCAATATTTTATTCACGGTCATACTCATCTTAACTACAATTTAGATGACGAAAGGGTGAGCCTGGTGGGCAAAACTGAAGTAATAAATAGCTATGGGTATCATATCCTGGAGATGAAAAATCCCTTAGCATCCAAAATAAAACTTACCAACGGAGAAAAATAATGAGATTGACAAATAAGGGGAGAAGCTCCCATCTTAAATATTTTAATCAGGAATATCGTAATCAAAGCCTAATCGCCGGCGTAGACCTCGGCTTTAAGGTGGTTGAGGTAGATAAAATAGTGGGCAGCGTAAATAGATATATGGATTTCGATGCTAACTTTAATCCGAAGATAAATCATAGCCGAGAGAGGTTTCAATTTGTGAAAGAGGCACTGGAGAAAAACATAATCTTGCCCCCGGTCAAACTTTATAAGATCAAGGATGAATACTACGTGGTCGATGGCCATCACAGGGTCTCTGTGGCCAGGCAGTTGGGGCAAAAGTATATAGATGCCTACGTCACCGAGTATCTCCCTGTGGAGGATACCCCTGAAAACGTCCTGTACCGCACAAGGTTTGATTTCGAACAAAAGACAGGGATAGAGGGAATACTTTTGTCCCAGAAGGAAGGATATAATAAGCTTATCCGACAAATAAAAGAGCATCAGTGTTATCTAAATGAGAAAAACGGCGGCCATGTCTCCTTAAGAGAGGCGGCTAAGGATTGGCTTTACTCTATATACCAGCCCATCGTTGATAAGATAAAGGAGGAAAGGTTAGATCGGCAGTTTAAAAACGCCACCCTTGGAGATATCTATGTTTTCCTCTCGGAGCAGTTAAGGACTTATAACAGGGAAAGGAATAGGTACATTGACTTTGATCAGGCAACTAAGGAAATTCGCTTCTTTGCAGAGGAAGCCCGCATCCTCACCCCTCCAGAGAGGCTAAGAAACAAGCTGATGAGAATCCTTGCTTCCTTACACAAGAACATCCCCTTGCCAGTTATGGTAGTATGAGGTGGGTTTGATAAAAGCCTTCTCTCTCCGCGTAGCCCATACCTTGGAGTGCAAACCTTCGGTCCTAAACTACTTTGGCTCATTGGGTAGGGAAGGTTTTAACCTCCCTCTTTTCCCATTGCATTTATTTTGTAGCCTGCCTAAACTAAGCAAGTCTAAAGACCTGCACTCCAGGGATAAAGGAG
>CAYSEE010000075.1:0-5278 GCA_964429955.1 uncultured Clostridia bacterium
CCAGCGACCTCTTGCATGTCAAGCAAGCACTCTAACCACTGAGCTAACTGGGCATGGAGGCGGCACTCGGATTCGAACCGAGGATAGAGGATTTGCAGTCCTCTGCCTTACCACTTGGCTATGCCGCCTTAAATTATTCCTCTTTGTCATCGAAAGGGCTTTCCTCAAAATCTTCTTTCGCTTCTTCGGCCTGGATCATCCTGCACTCCCCATTAAAAAATCCTCCCTCATCAATGGTCAAGTTAGAAGCCCTTACCTTTCCCCTCAGACTTCCCGAAGAGAAAAGCTCCACCTTTTCTTTGCAGTCAATATCCCCGACGACCTTTCCTCCAATGCTTATTGATCTTGCCTTGATATTTGCCTGGACATCTGCTTCTTCTCCGACAATTACCTCCCCCTCGGTCTGAACCTCCCCCTTAAGTTTTCCATCGATGCGAATGGTCTCGTTATCCCTTAGAGTTCCCTTAAATTCCGCCTCCCTTCCTATAACGGTGCCGGTTTTAATCCCCTCCCTCCTCTTTTTAAACATTCCCTTACCTCCTGTTCTTCTTAACTTAACTATTTATCCGAGCGGTTCCACCATCAAATTTAAGGGATTGACAGCTTTTCCGTTACGCCATACCTCAAAATGCAGATGAGGTCCCGTGCTACGCCCTGTGCTTCCCACCCTTCCTATGATTTGCCCCTTCTCCACCCATGCTCCTCGCTTTACCAGGATGTGAGAAAGATGGCCGTATACTGTATAGTAACCATACCCATCCCTTATCCTGATCTTAAGCCCGTACCCATCATCCCATCCAGCATAAACTACCTGTCCTTTAGCAGCCGCTCTTACAGGGGTTCCCCAGGGAGTGCTGATGTCGATGGCCTTGTGAAATTCCTTCTTTCCGGTAAAGGGATTTCTTCTCCAGCCATATCCCGAAGTAATCCACCCTTGGACGGGGAAAATATTAGGGGTAGAGGCAAACAAATCCTTTTTCCTGCGGATAACTTCCTCAATTTGCCCGAATCCTTTCTCACGCTCCTTAGCTTGTGTCTCCAGAGAGGCAAAATTTTCCTCAATTTTGCCAAGAAGATCGGAGGAAGTAAACCCTTCTTCTGGAGCCACTTCAGGAAGTGAATAATACTCCGGCCCTCCCTTACCTAATGCCTCCACCTTTATCTGAGTGGATTCCCCACCTATTCCAGCCAAACTCCTCAGTTTGTTCTCTAAGTCCTTTAACCTCTCCATGGTCTGATTAAAGTCCTTCACCTTTTCATTTAAAGAAAGAATCTTCTCTCTTTGCTCTTGGGTTACTTTTTCCAACATATGGAGGCGGGCCACTTTTTGCTTCATTTGTCTATAATCATAAATGAAAAAAAGTAGCACAGCAAGGACTACAATTAGTCCAAATATACTCGCTGAAAAGGCAAACTTTGAGGTTCTGATCCGCCGAATCCTCCCTCCCGAGTGGGGAATCAGCATTAAGGTAAAAAAGTCCTTTCTCTTTTTCATTCTCCCGCCTCCCTTACATTCAGTTTTGCATTTCTAATATAACACATCTACGGGAAAATGTAAAGTCCTACCCCCACCCCTCTCTGAGGTAATTCCTGTAAAGTGCTTCTATTATACCATATACAGGAAAAATGACAAGGGTATCGTCCCGTGGTATCTTTTTGCATAAATAAAGAAAAACTGCTATAATAAAAACAAAGGGCGGTAAAAATGGAAAAAGAGGAAAAATTAGTACTTATTGACGGGAATGCCTTGCTTTATCGAGCCTTCTATGCCCTTCCTCCCTTAACCAACACCAAGGGTGTTCCTACGGGAGCAATTTACGGGTTTACCCGAATGCTGATAAAGCTCCTCCGAGAGGAAAAGCCCGATTATTTGGCCTGCGCCTTCGATAAAGGAAAAAAGACATTCCGACATAAAAGATGGGAGGAATACAAGATAACCCGTCCGAAGATGCCCCAGGACCTGGTAAGCCAGATCTCATTGGTTAAAAAAATCCTTGAAGGCTTTGGAGTTCCCGTATTCGAGGACGAGAAATACGAGGCAGATGACATACTGGCGACCCTGGCCAAAAAGGGAGAAAAAATGGGATTAAAGGTCGAGATCCTCACCTCCGACAAGGACATCTTTCAAATAGTTTCTCCCTCCGTTTTCATCCTTCGCCCCAAAAAGGGAATTACCCACACCCAGAGGTTTGATGAGAAAAGGATAAAGGAGGAATTTGGGGTCTCGCCTTCCGAGGTAGTGGATTTTTTATCCTTGGCTGGAGATCCCTCGGACAATATCCCCGGCGTTCCCGGAATCGGACCTGCGACAGCCAAGGAACTGATCAAGAAGTTTAAGAGCTTGGAAAATCTTTTGGATAACCTGGATAAATTGCCATCGAAGAAGAAAGAGCTCTTAATTAAATATCAACACCAGGCAAAGTTAAGTAAGGAACTGGCCACCATTATAACCTCCGTTCCCCTTAAGGTAAAATTAGAGGAGCTTAAGGTAAAAGGCCCTGAAAGAAAGGTGCTCTTTCCCTTATTTAAAGAACTTGAATTCAAAGAAGTATTAAGGGAAATAAGTTCTTTTTCCTCTGAGGCTATCTCCGTAAAAGCTGAATATCAAAAGATCTCCTCTCTTGAGGAGGTGGAAAAATTAATCCTTAAAATAGGGAAAGGCCCATTTGTCCTCGAGCTGGAAAAGGATAAGGGAATAAAGGGAATGGCCTTTCTTTTGAAGGATAAGTCCATCTTCTGGCTTCCTTTGAAGCAAAAGAGAATGAAAGAAGACCTTATCTTAAGAAAACTATCCTCTATCTTCGGTGATTCTGAGGTCAAGAAGATAGGACACAATCTAAAGGATACCGTTCTCGAGCTTAAGAAGATAGGGATAAAACTTGAGGGTTTAAACTTTGACACGGAGATCGCCGCTTACCTTCTGAATCCTCTATCCTCAGGATACTCTCTTCAGGACTTAGCCCTCGATTACTTAGGGATATCCATTGAGGAGAAAATTCATCCAGTGGAAAGAGCTAAGCTCATTGGAGAGCTCTCACTCGTTTTAGAGGAGAGGCTAAAAAAGGAGGGCTTGTGGAATTTGTTCTCAAACGTGGAGATGCCGTTGATCAAGGTTCTGGCCGGAATGCAGGAAAGAGGAATTAAGGTGGATAAGGCAATTTTGAGGGAATTTTTAAAAGAGATAGAAAAAAGGAGAGAGATGATAAAGGAGGAAATTTATGAGGAGACAGGGGAAAGATTTAACATTAACTCATCCAGACAATTAGGAGAGGTTCTGTTCGGAAAACTACATCTACCCCCTGTGAAGAAGACCAAAACCGGCTATTCCACAGATGAGGAGGTCTTAGAGACCCTCTGTCTAATTCGACCCTCCATTAAAAGGATATTGGAATATCGAAAGCTTTCCAAACTGGAATCCACCTATATAAGACCGTTGCCTAATTTAATCAACCCGGAAACGGGAAGAATTCATACCTCCTTCAATCAAACCGTCACTTCAACAGGAAGACTATCCTCTTCTCAGCCGAACCTGCAGAACATCCCCATTAAGGATGAACTGGGAAAAAGGCTAAGGAGGGCTTTCGTAGCCGAGGAAGGGTATCTGTTTCTCTCTGCTGACTACTCGCAGATAGAGCTGAGAATTTTAGCCCATCTTTCAGGAGATGAGGGTTTAAAAGATGCCTTTGCGAGAGGGGAGGACATCCACAGCCAAACTGCATCTGAGATCTTCGGCGTGCTTCCCATACAGGTTACCCCTCAAATGAGACGACAGGCAAAGGTGGTCAACTTTGGCATAGTTTACGGAATAAGCCCTTATGGACTATCCCGGGATCTGGGAATTTCCGAGGGAGATGCCGAAAATTACATCCAAAGGTATTTTCAGCGATATCCCAGGGTGAAGGAGTATATAGAAAAGACATTAAGAGAGGCAAGGGAAAGGCAATATGTAACCACCCTTCTGGGAAGAAAAAGATATATTCCAGGGATCCTATCCTCCAAAAGAAGGGAAAGGGAATTTGCCGAGCGCACGGCCATCAACACCCCTGTTCAGGGGGGAGCAGCCGACCTTATTAAGTTAGCTATGGTTAACCTTGCAAAAAGGTTCAAAGAGGAGAAATTGGGAGCCTATATCATCCTTCAAATTCACGATGAACTCCTCTTTGAGGTGCCCGAAGGGGAGATGATCAAGACTCGCAAGATTGTAAAGGAGGAGATGGAGAACGCGATGAAGCTATCCGTCCCCTTGGTGGTGGACACTAAGGTGGGAAAAAACTGGGCCGAGATGAAGGAATGAGGGATGACAAGTTATCTCATTCTTTTCCAAGAATATCCTTATCCGCTTCTTTCACGATTTCATCTATTTGATTAGCTATATCCTGATCTAAAGGCCTTACTTTATGTTCCCTCAAAATCATCTCTTTTTTCTTAATTGCTCCCTCTAATATTGTATCGCCTCCTTTTTGTTTCCAGATCTCCCAACTATCCCGGTCAAAGAGCTCAGGAGACCAGAGCTCTTTTCTAAAGTGCTTGAAAGTATGCTCGCCTTCTAAGAAATGTCCACCAATGTTTACTCGCTTAATTACCTCAAAGGCAAGTGTTTCCTTATTTATATTGAATCCCCTCATAATTCGCCTGAGATAACTAATCATCTCATCATTTATAACTAGTTCTGCTAAACTCGCTCCCTGATCGGCACCTACTATTCCCATATGTCCAAAGATGTCCGCTCCAGCCAGAGCACCTAACAAAAGGGTCATCCCTCTTTCTAATCCATTTTGAATATCAAGGAGTTTAGAATCGGTGAGACCAACGTTGATCCCCACTGGAAAACCGTACGATTTAGCTAATTCTGTTATAGCCACTGCCATTAATCCTTGCTCTGGAGATCCAAAGGAGATATTTCCTGTAGCCGGATCCATTATATGTGGAATTCCCCAATAAGTCACAGGCAAACCAGGGGAAATTATCTGAGAGATAGTGACACCGGCTAAAATTTCGGCGTTCTCTTGAGCTACCGTTCCGGCTAAAGTAGCGGGAGCGGTAGCCATGGTCATAGCCATTGGTCCAAAGCCAACGGGAAGCCTCAACTTAGCAAACTCGATAAGAATCTCAAGCCCTTCTTTGCCGAATTGTAAGGGACTGATAGGCTCAACAAAGGCCTCGACCATTGGCTTATTTCTTAATTTCTCCTCTCCACCAGCAATAACCTTAAACATCTCAATTATATATTTTGCCGTTTTTCCATTATTAATCCAAGTAAAACAAGGTTTTTCTGTAT
>CAYSEE010000076.1:0-5195 GCA_964429955.1 uncultured Clostridia bacterium
AGAAGATAGAAAGAAGGTAGTGAAAATTTATGAGCAGTGGATTGACATAGGGACAAGCACCAAAAAAGAAGTGGAGAAATTGGTTTCCGTTGGAGACCCCATCACCTTCTCCGCGGGGTTGGAAAGGCTTCAGGGAGAATTAGCTGTTTCGCGGGGTTTCGACGATAAGATGGGTAGTTTTATAATATGTGAGGTGTTAAGGAACTTGGCTGATAAATCCTTTGAAGCAGGGGTGTTTGCTGTTTCCACTGTTCAGGAGGAGATTGGACTCAGGGGAGCGAAGACAGCGGCTTATGGAATTAATCCACAGATAGGAATAGCTATAGATGTAGGAGTGGCTACTGACTTTCCCGGAATGGACAAAAAGAGAGAAGGGGAAATAACTGTAGGGAAAGGAGTAATCTTGTATAAAGGGGCGAATATCAACTCTCATATAGGTGAATTGCTCATTCAAACCGCCCAGGAGGAGAAAATTCCCTATCAGTTATCCGGGGAAAGCAGAGGAACTCCCACTGATGCCAATGTGATCCAGCTTTCTCGAGCTGGGGTAGCGACCGGCTTGCTCTCTGTGCCCCTACGTTATCTCCATACCCCTGTAGAGGTTCTCTCCTTAAAAGACCTGGAAAATGCCATAAAATTATTGACCGCCTTTATATTGCGATTAAATGACGATATCAATCTCATCCCTTAACCTTAGGATTAAAACTCAAAGCTCAGGGAAAAGTGGTGAGTATTACCCAATACCTTATGATAGGAGAAGGCATAATCAAATCCTATTCCCCTGGTTATCTTCGTCTTAGCTTGCACGGGTAGATAAAATCCCAATCCACCGGAAAGGCTAAGCTCAGATTCCTCCTGAAATGTCTTAACTATCCCTAAGCGAAGAGCAATGCGATTCGAAAAGCACCACTCCCCGCCCAGAGAGACGTCTTCAGGAAGATTTTCCAGTGAGAGATTTGTATCCAGTGCAAGAAGAAATCGAGGGAGAGGTCTATAGGCTGTGCCCATTTTTATATTGAGAGGGATGGATTCTTTTTTGCCCGTCTGCCAATCAATTTGTGAAAGTACATTCTGAAGGCTAACTCCCCAGGAAAACTTTCCTTCCCGCTTCAGAAAGCCCACATCCAGGCTATAGCCTGTTGCATCCTCCAGATCGGTGGTCTGCTTTAGGTATTTTAAGTTAACTCCCCAGGCGTTGAATGCTTCTTCAGAAGGCGTCTCAGCCTTAGATAAAAATTGTCCATAGGAATAACAAAATAGATCATAGCTCCATTTTTCTGGTTCCAGATTTGCTGACAAGTGATTCCAGCTAAGCTCTCCCGCTCCTTTATGAGAGGAGGGCTCAGTAAAACACAGAAAGCTATGTGTCAGAAGGCCTAATCCATATAAGTCGCTGTACATCATTCCTAATTCTCTCTGCTTTATTTGCACCAGGCCAGCCGGGTTAAAATACCCTCCTCCGTAGCCCTCAGCCACGGCTACAAAAGCTTCTCCCATTCCCTTAGCCCGAGCGTTTATGGGTAGGTTAACAAAGCCGCTATCCTTGATATTCAGGTAACCTTCATTAGTGTAACCCGGGGGAATAATCCCTTTTAACGATAGGATGAAATTAATGAATATAGCTAATGTTAGAAATTTTAATTTTCCCTTCATTGCGATTTCCTTTCCTTGAAAGCCGTATTCCACACCTGAGCAGCGCGGTAAGAACTACGCACAAAGGGACCAGAGACTACCGAGAGAAAGCCCAGTGACTTACCTACCCTTTCATATTCCTGGAATTTCTCTGGTCTTATGTACTCCTTTACCTCTAAATGCTCGGGCGAAGGCCTTAAATACTGACCGATGGTCAACATATCACAGCCCACCTTTCTCAAATCCCTCATTGTTTCGATCATCTCCTCAAAGGTCTCTCCCAATCCCACCATCAAGCCAGACTTGGTATAAACAGAAGGATTTAACTCCTTAACCTGTTTTAATACTTTCAATGAGCGTTCATAATTTGCTAAAGGCCTCACATCAGGATAAAGACGAGAAACTGTCTCTAAGTTGTGATTTAAGACATCAGGTTTTGCCTCCATCACTGTTTTGAGGGAAGATAAGGAGCCCTTGAAATCAGGAATGAGAACTTCAACTTTAATTTCCCCTCCATTTAGCCTTCTTATCTTCCTTATGGTTTTAGCAAACTGACCAGCTCCTCCATCCTCTAAATCATCTCTGGTCACCGAGGTTATGACCACATATCTTAACCCTAATTTTTTCACAGCCTTAGCTACATTTTTCGGCTCCTCCGGATCAAGAGGAAGAGGACTGCCCTTCTTCACCGCACAAAACCTGCAATTTCGGGTGCATCTATCCCCCAGGATCATAAACGTTGCCGTTCGTCTGGCAAAACATTCCCCTATATTAGGACATCTTGCCTCCTCGCAAACCGTATGTAAGGAGAGAGAACGAAAAAGGTCTTGCATTTTCCGAATAGTTTCCTGTCTTGGAGCTCTCTTTTTAAGCCAGCTGGGAAGAGCCATCTTTTACTCCTGAATTATTATCTCATAAAATCTTCGATTATCCCTGAGCACGGATTCAATTTTGCCCTGCTCCTCCAACGCTCCTATATATTTGATCACCTCGTTTTGGTGTAACCCTAAAAAATGTGAAATGTCAGCAATGGTTAAGGGTCGTCTTCGAAGCGTCTTCAGTATCTCTCCTTCTATATCCTTTTTATAAGCTCTTTGCCTGAGGCCCTTAAATTTAGCAATAATCTCGCACCTTTCCTCTCCCAAAATCCTCCTTATTTTTTTTAAATTCTTCCCATCCAAGGCTTGGGCAAATTTTTCCGCCGGGGGACGGATAACCGTGTTTAACTGAACTTTTTCCGGATCTATCTCCTCAATCACTTGAGCCATTTTCTTTGCTTCCCCTACGGAGTCATTTATCCCTTTAACGAGCATAATTTCGAGCCACAGCTTACCCTCGAACTCCCTGGAAAAGGCGCTTATCCCGGAGATTATCTCATCGATCCTCAATGAGGGATAGGGCCGGTTTACCCTCTCAAATGTGTTTTGACTTACCCCATCCAGAGAGGGAATCACCAGATCAGCCCCAAGTAAATCTTCTCTAACCTGAGGTTGATACATCAAGGTCCCGTTGGTTAATACTGCCACAGGAAGAGAGGTCATCTTTTTAACGCGGTTGATCATTCCTCCAATATTGGAATTTAAGGTGGGTTCTCCGGAGCCGGAAAAAGTGATGTAATCGATTTTCCTTTTCTCCTCAAGCACTTTCTCTAATTCCCTTAAAACCTGATCAGCCGGTGTATATTCCTTTCTTTCTATGGTTTTATTGGTCGTTCTGCCCAGTTGACAATACACACAATCAAGACTGCAGGTCTTAAAGGGAACTATATCCACCCCCAAGGAAAATCCTAATCTCCTCGAGGGTACCGGGCCATATATTTGAGCCATTTTCACCTCTTTCAAGAATATCTGGATTTAAGCCTTAGGGAAGAATTCGTCAAATATGGCCTTTGTCTGAACCAAAAGCTCATCCAGGCTTTCTCCCTTGTCCCTTAAGGTTTCGAACATAAAAATGCCCTTATATTTAATTTGTAGTAGCAAATTTATCAATTCTTTCCAATTTATATTTCCCTTACCCGGCAGAAAATGGTCGTCATTTTTGCCCAGATTGTCCTGGATATGAAGGTGAATCAATTTAGGGCCGGCCTTCTTTACCGCCTCAAGGGGATTACCCTCAATATTAATGTGTCCTGTGTCCAGACAAATCCCCATATGAGAGGAGTTAAATTTATTCACCAGGCTTAGCAGTTCCTCTACTTTATCCCCAACTCTTCCCGGTAAGGTATTCTCAACGGCTAATCTCAGTCCCCATTCCTTGCAAAAATCCAAAAGCTCTGCCAAACTCTCGAGGCTTTTCTCAACCCGTCTATCTCGGTCTTCCTTCACCTTTCCCCCAGGATGAACCACCAGTATTTTACCTCCTAACTTATTAAGAGCAAGAGCTGCCTTTTCTATCTCCCTGATTGACCAAACCCTGTCCCACTCCTCTTCCTGGGATATATCCACCTTTTTGCTGGGCATATGCATAGAATACGCCTTTATGCCAAATTCCTTCAGCTTCTTAGCTAAAAGATCAACTTTTTTGTCATCCTCGTAATCAAAGTGTCCCGATTTAGCTCTTATCTCAATGTTTTTAATTCCATATTTAGCTAAAAGTGGCAGCTGCGGGATTAAATCCTTATCCTCCACAATCGTAGTGGAAACGCCAAGTTCCATCCTTAATCTCCTCTCTTAGTTTTTAAGTGAAGCTCAAACCAATTTAATATCTCTTTGGTTAAGCCTAAGTTTCTATCCCCAATGATGCTATGCCCTCCATTATACCATTTAATCTTCTTTGGTTCTAAGGCCTTTCTAAATAAACGAATGCTGCTTTCCGGTGGAACAATCGTATCCAGGGCTCCGTTAAGCATCAGAAGCGGCCGAGGAGCAATTTTTTGCACATATCTTAAGGGTTCAATGTCACTCCACATCCTTTCTAAGCTCTTTAAATCCATTTGGTTTTCCTTAATAAACTCACGGATGTTCACTATTGAATCCAGGGTGCTTTCTTGAACGATAATTCCCATATCTCCTCCTCCCACCACTAACACCACCGCTTTTATTCGCTTGTCCACAGCACTTACTATAACGCCAATTAGAGAACCCAGACTGACCCCTACAAGTCCTAATCTCTTTTTATCGATTAAGGGATGATTCTCTAAAAAATCTAATCCTATTCGTCCATCAATTATCGTCTGAATGAAGGCATTCTTGTCGCTGACCAGATCGGTAGAGAGGATATCTTTTCCCTCAACTTGACGCTCTCCATGATACTCTATATCTATGGCTAAAATTGCATAACCACGAGCAGCAAACTCGTCCGCAAAAAGCTCAATGCTTTCCTTCTTTCCTCGATAGTAATGAAGGTATAAAAGGGCTGGATGAGGAGAAGAAGTGTTTTTGGGGATCGAGAACAATGCAGGCACTTTCGCATAGTTGACACTTTCATATTCTAATTTATAAAGATTACATTCATTTGTTTCCTTTACCAGCAATATCCCCTCAGAAAACTTAGCGGGATGTTTATAAAAAAAGAGGTTATTTTCTCGCAAGATATGCCTCTTTACACTTGACACCCTGCTCTTT
>CAYSEE010000077.1:0-5144 GCA_964429955.1 uncultured Clostridia bacterium
GGATATAATTGAGCAGCTAAGGAAAAAGAGACCCTTGCCCGTTGTAACTATCGTCCCTGATTTCTTAAGGAAATCACCGGGGATAGCTAAGCAAAGGTTAAGAAACTGGATAAAGCAAGCGGTAGGAATGGAATTACCAGAGTGAGGAACAAGGTTGATAAGCGAAGAGGAAGTTCTAACTATTTTTAAGGAAAAGGGGGCTTTGATAGAGGGACACTTCGAACTCTCCTCAGGTCTGCATAGCGGGAGGTATTTTCAAGCAGCTTTAGTACTTCAATACCCTTTATATGCCGATAAATTATGCAGGGCCTTAGCTCAGCTCTTTGAGGACAAGGATGTTCAGCTGGTGATAAGTCCAGCAATAGGGGGAATAGTGGTGGGGCAAAAGGTAGCTGAGGTATTGGGAACACGGGCCATATTTGCCGAAAGAAGAGAAGGAGAAAGGCTTATTTTGAGGAGAGGGTTTAAGATAAACCCTGGTGAAAACGTCCTGGTGGTAGAGGATGTTATCACTACGGGAGGTTCTGTTAAGGAGATCATTAAGATAGTAAAGGAGAGTCGAGGTAAGTTGGTGGGGGTAGGATGTTTAGTTAATCGAAGCGGGAAAAAGATGAGTTTTGTGGTCGAGAATACCCCTTTGGATAAGTCCGTTAAGAGGGAGGCTGTTCAGCTAAAAAGCCTTTTAAATTTAAAGCTGGAAACCTATCCTAAGGAAAAGTGCCCTTTGTGTAAAAGAGGATTGCCTGTAGTTAAGCCGGGAAGTAAAGGATTGGGAATATAATGATGGAAAAGAAGGCCATATACAGGGATTTAATCAAGCCAGGAAATTTATTTTCTTTCCAGGTAAGCATTAAGGAAAGCGATCTTCTTGTCCTGGCCAATAAAAAATTGCCTAAGGAGACGGAAGAGGCTTTAATCTGGTGTCGAAAGGATGTAGAACAGTACATTTATCAAAACCCTGTTTTCAGAACCACCTTTAAGCCTTTCCCTCTTGAGGAGAAGATGCCACCCATTGTAAAGGCTATGGCTGAGGCATCCCAGAAGGCAGGTGTGGGACCTATGGCCGCTGTAGCTGGAGCGATAGCGGAATTTGTGGGGAAGGAACTTTTAAATTATTGTCACGAGGTCATAGTGGAAAACGGAGGGGATATCTTTATGCAGGTTAGGAGAAGAAAAAGGGTGGGAATTTACGCTGGTGAATCTCCTCTGTCAGAGAAAATCGCCTTAGAAGTGGAACCTCAGGATACCCCCCTGGGTGTGTGCTGTTCGGCGGGAAGCTTCGGGCATTCTCTAAGCTTGGGAAAGGCGGATGCAGCGGTTGTTTTATCTTCCTCTGCTGCTTTAGCTGATGCCGTAGCTACAGCTGTAGGGAATATGGTGAAAGAAGAAGATGATATTCAAAAGGGATTAGAGTTCTTAATGAGAATTCCTGGGGTGCGAGGGGGGGTAATTATAAAGTCAAAAAGAATGGGAGCGTGGGGAAAAGTAAGAATAGTGAGTGTCTAAGAATGTATGAGCATTTGAGAGAAAAATGGCCACTGCTTTGGAAAAAGATTAAAAGAAGATTCCTTTTGTATGTTTCGTTGACGATAGGAATAGCAGCTTTTCTGATAGCATTTTTTGTTTTTCAGAACGGGATGAACAGGAAAGCACAGGCAGAATTTAAGTTAGCCATCTCTTACTATCAAGAAGCAGTAAACAGTCAAGACAGCAAAGAGAAATTGGCTAAGTATCGAGAAGCAAGGGATCTGTATGAAGATATTCTCTCTCGATATCCCTTGTACAGGAATAAAAAGGAGGTTTTCTTTTATCTGGGGAACTGTCTTTATTACTTAGGAGAATATGATGAGGCGGGTAGAATTTTACAAAAGTTCGGTGAAAAATACAAGGACGATTATTTTTCTCCCTGGGTAATGGTGAAGTTGGCCTTTACTTATGAGCAGAGAAAAAAGTATCAAGAAGCTATTAAGGTTTACGAGGATGTGCTAAAAAGGTATCCTGAGAGTTCGATCGCTCCAGAAGCTCTTCTTGGAGTAGCGAGGTGTCAGGAATTAGCTAAGGAATGGGATAAAGCTTTAAAGAGCTATGAAGAGCTTCTTTCTCGCTATCCTTTATCCGAAGAGGCAGCTGTAGGTGAGGTAAAAATTCAGCAATTAAAGAGAAATTTTAAAAAATAAAAGGAAACTATGGTATTGACAAAGAAGGTTTTGTTTTTAAGATAATGAAAAATTTAAATGGAGGGGGGATAAAAGGTGACCTCAGATAAGAGGAGAAAGAAGGCAAAGATCGCCAAACACAAGAGAAAGAAAAGACGTCGGGCTAATCGTCATAAAAATAAATAAAAGTGAGGATGATAATTTTCTGAAATAGAGGTCAAATTGAATAAGATAAATGGAGATGTGCGGGTTCGTTTTGCCCCCAGTCCTACGGGAGAGCTCCACATAGGAGGAGCGAGGACAGCCCTTTTCAACTGGCTCTTTGCTCGACATTACGGTGGAAAGTTTATCCTCCGAATAGAGGATACAGATGTTGCCCGGTCTAATAAAGAATTCTATCAGTCGATAGTAGATAATCTCAAATGGTTGGGACTGAACTGGGATGAAGGTCCGGGAAGAGGGGGAGACTACGGGCCCTATTTTCAGTCTCAGAGGCTTAAAATTTATAAAGAATATGCCTGCAGACTTTTGGAAGAGGGGAAGGCCTATCTTTGTTATTGCACTCCGGAAGAGCTGGAAGAACAAAAGAGAAGGATGCAGAGAGAGGGAAAGCCTCCCAAGTATAGCGGCCGTTGCCGAAATTTATCATCACGGGAAAGGCAGGTTTTTGAAAGAGAAGGAAGAAAGCCTACAGTAAGGTTTAAGGTACCCCAGGAGGGGGTTACTGTTGTGAAGGATTTATTGCGGGGCAGGGTCAGTTTTGAAAATAGATTGATAGGGGATTTTGTTCTGTTAAAATCCAATGGAATGCCCACTTTTAACTTTGCTAATGTAATTGATGATACCTTGATGAAAATAACCTACGTGATAAGAGGAGATGATCATCTTCCAAATACTCCTCGACAGATTTTGCTCTATCAAGCTTTAAATTTTAAGGTTCCTCAATACGCTCATTTACCTATGATTCTGGGAAGCGATGGAGTGAGGTTGAGCAAAAGACATGGGGCAGTTTCTGTCTCCTATTACAGAGAAAAAGGTTATCTTCCCTGGGCAATGGTAAATTACTTAGCTCTTTTAGGATGGTCTACGCCCGATAGTCAACAGTTTTTCGAAAAAGAGGAACTTATAGAAAAATTTTCTCTGAAGGGGATAGGGAAAAGCGCAGCTGTTTTCGATCCCAAGAAGCTGGAGTGGATGAATGGAGAATACATTAGAAGGATGAAGTCGGACAGATTAGCCGAGTTTCTCATTCCCTATCTTAAAAGGGCAAATTTGGTAGGAGAAGAAGTAAACCATTCAACTTACACAAAAATTGTAAAAGTGGCTAAATTAGAACAGGAGAGAGTTAAAGTTCTCTCTCAGATTGTCGAGTTAGCTGGATTCTTTTTTAAAGAGGATTTTCCATACGATGCTGAGGCGGTTAAGAAGGTATTAAGAAAAGACTATGTTTTTCCTATGCTGGAGGAGATGAGAAGAAGAATTGAGGGGATGTCCTCTTTTACCGAGCAACATCTGGAGGAGATGGCCCGGGGTTTGAGCAAAGAATTTTCCTTATCCACCTCCAAGGTATTTCATCCTCTGCGAGTGGCCTTGACAGGGAAGACAAGGGGTCCAGGACTGTTTGAGTTAGCGGCAGTATTGGGCAGAAAAGAGGTTTTGAGGAGGATTGATAGGACATTAAAGATGTTAAAGGAGGAATAAGGCAGAGAGTGGGGGATCGGCTAGCGGTAGGCCGCAAGACTCTGGATCTTGTAGCGGAGGTTCGAATCCTCCTCCCCCAGCCAGTTGGCGCTATCGTCTAGGGGACAAGGACAGGTGGTTCTCAGCCATCAGACTGGGGTTCGAATCCCCATAGCGCCATCATAAAAAATAAATGAAATTGGAGATTTCAATGAAAACTTATATACCTAAGACTGACGAAATAAAAAGAAAGTGGTATTTGGTGGACGCGGAGGGCAAGATTTTGGGTAGATTAGCCAGTAAAATTGCTCAAATTCTCTCAGGTAAGAACAAACGCATCTACACTCCTCATCTTGATGTGGGCGATTTCGTGGTAGTGGTAAATGCCAGGAAAATAAGGGTAACAGGAAATAAGGAGAAAAAAAAGATTTATTACTCTCACTCAGGGTATTTTGGGGGGCTAAAATCTCAGACTTATGAGGAGTTATTGAAGAAAAATCCGCAAAAAGTGATCAGGGAAGCTGTAAAGGGTATGCTTCCCAAGAATAAGCTTGGGAGGAAGATGCTCAAGAAGCTTAAAATTTATCCATATTCTGAGCATCCTCATCAGGCTCAGCGACCGGAGAAGATAGAGTTATTGTAAGGAGATGGAAAATGTCGATGTCTTTGAGAGATAAGATTGAGAATGCGAGGGAATTTATTCTAAGCAGAAGTAAGATCAATCCACAGATAGGGATAATTCTGGGAACAGGATTGGGAGCATTGGCAGAAGAAATAGAGGACAAGGACGTGATTCCGTATAGGGATATTCCCCATTTTGCCATCTCCACCGCTCCCGGACAGAAGGGAAATCTGATTTTGGGTAAACTTAGTGGCAAAGAGGTAATAGCTATGCAGGGAAGGTTTCACTTTTACGAGGGTTATTCCTTGGAGGAAGTGACCTTTCCCATCCGCGTGATGAAGGAGATGAAGGCAGACATTCTAATCGAATCCAACGCAGCTGGGGGAATAAATCCCAATTTTAAAGCTGGCGATTTGATGATTATCACCGATCACATTAACTTGACGGGAAATAATCCCCTTATCGGGCCTAACGATGAGAGATTGGGTCCGCGTTTTCCCGATATGTCCGAGCCATACGATGAGAAATTAATTGAACTTGCTGAAAGAATAGCTTTGGAGGAAAGAATCAAAGTCCACAAGGGAGTTTACGTGGGTGTAACCGGACCTAATTTTGAGACACGAGCTGAGTATAGATTTTTGCGCTATATCGGAGCGGATGCAGTGGGAATGTCCACTGTACCAGAG
>CAYSEE010000078.1:0-5119 GCA_964429955.1 uncultured Clostridia bacterium
ATCTTACCAAACCAAAAAGAAGTCTGGGAAGGTTAGAGGAGCTTGCCAGAAGAATAGTGGGAATTACTAAAAGAAAAAGCCCTTCCCTAAATAAAAAGGTGATATTTACCATAGCTTCCGACCATGGAGTAACTGAGGAAAAGGTAAGTCTTTTTCCCCAGGAGGTTACAGCGCAGATGGTGGAAAATTTCCTTCGGGGTGGAGCAGCGATCAACGTCTTGGCAAGGGGAGTGGGAGCAAAGGTGATAGTGGTGGATATGGGGGTAGCCAGGGATTTAACCCCTCGCCCGAATTTAGTTATAAAAAAGGTGGGCTATGGTACAAAAAACATAGCTAAGGGACCAGCTATGAGCAGGGAGGAGGCGATTGAGGCTGTTGAGGCGGGGATAGATGTCTTTGAGGAAGAGATAAAAAGGCAGGGAATTGACATAATCGGCACAGGTGATATGGGAATTGGGAATACCACTCCCAGTAGCGCTATTGTATCTTGTATTACAGGATCCAGAGTTGAGGATGTCACGGGTAGGGGGACGGGAATGAATGATGAAGGGGTTCGAAACAAGATAAGGGTAATCAAAAGGGCCCTAAGGATCAATCGTCCTGACCCCGAGGATCCGCTCGATGTCTTAGCTAAGGTAGGAGGGTATGAAATTGGGGGATTAGCTGGATGCATATTAGCTGCGGCTAAGCACAGGGTTCCCGTAGTGATCGATGGATTTATCTCCACCGCCGGTGCCTTGATCGCTACGAAGCTGTCTTCTTTAACCAAAGATTATCTCATCGCTGCTCACAGGTCAGCGGAGAAAGGTCATCAAATTGCTCTTGAGCATCTCGGCCAAATTCCTTTGCTCGATTTGAATATGCGCTTAGGTGAAGGCACGGGAGCAGCCCTCGGAATAGTCCTTGCTGAACTATCAGTTAAGATATTGACTGAGATGGCTACCTTTGAAGAAGCAGAGGTGTCCAGAGAAGAAGGTTAATCCTGGATTCGGCATTTTCATTGTTGCTCCTTTCCCTCGGTGTTTTGGAACGGTCGCTTATCCAAAACATCCTCGGCGGGCAACTTGATAAATTTAATAGGTTGCCGAATCCAGGTTGAAGATGCCAATGAAGTCCCTATTTATTGCCATACAGTTTTTAACCATAATTCCCTTTGGGAAAAAGCTCAAAATAGAAGAGGGAGACTTTGCTCGTTCAATGGTCTTTTTCCCCGTGGTGGGATTAATTATAGGAATGTTTTTGGTCCTGATTAACTATCTTGCTTTGATTTTCCTTTCTTCCTTTGTGATTAACGTTTTGATAATAATAACCTGGGTCATCCTCACCGGGGCTCTTCACTTAGATGGATTTGCCGATACAGTGGATGGGCTTTGGGGTGGTCAAAGCAAGGAAGAGAGATTGAAGATAATGAAGGATAGTTTTATCGGGGCTAAGGGAGGAGTTGCCTTATTCTGTCTTTTGGCGCTGAAATTTGCCCTTTTGATGGAGATAATCCCTCACTATAAATACCAGACGCTATTGTTTACACCTGTTATGGGAAGATGGGCTATGGTCGTAGGGATATTTTTAGCTCCCTATGCGAAAGAGGAAGGAATGGCTATGCCTTTTGTTGAGCATAAGGATAAGAGACATCTTCTCTGGGCCAGTTTAATCGCCCTTATTATAGGATTATTTCTATTCAAGTTCGTCTCCCTGGGAATAATGGGATTGACCTTCTTTGTTACCTTTATTTTAACGAGTTACCTTAAGAGGAGAATAGGAGGGATTACCGGGGATACCCTGGGAGCCCTGGAGGAGATCATCGAGGTATTCATCCTTTTAGTTATCTGTCTTTTTAGCTCTTAGAGGTGAAGATGAAAGCGGGGGTAATAGAAGAAGGAGGATGTGGAAATGAGCAGAAAGCATTTAAGAGTAGGGATGTTGGCTTGTGTCTTAATCTGGGTCATTTTCGGCGGTGGACTTAGTGGAAAATCATCCACTACAGGGTTTCCAATAACGATCACCGACAATCTGGGAAGGAAGGTTACCATCCATAGACAACCGAGGAGAATTATCTCATTATCTCCGGCTAATACGGAAATTCTATTTTCCTTAGGATTAGATGAGGAGATAGTGGGGGTAACGGAGTTCTGCAATTACCCTTCAAAAGCACAAGCCAAGGAGAAAATCGGGGGATATAGCAATCCCAATTTGGAGAAAATCGTCAGTCTGAAGCCGGATCTGATCTTGGCTGATTACGGCAACCCCATAAAAGGGATTACTCAGATAGAAGGCCTTGGCTACACCGTGGTGGGTCTGAATTCGAAGACCATCGAGGATGTTCTCGAGAACATAAATTTAGTGGGTAAAATAACCGGTAAGGACAAAGAAGCCTCTGAGTTGATAGCTAATATGAAGGAAAGGCTGAACTCCGTAGCGAGAAAGATAAACAACTTAACTGAGGATGCCAGACCGAAAGTCCTTTATGTAATTTGGTATCCACCTTTATGGACTGCTGGTTCTGTAACATTTATAGATGAACTCATTAGACGGGCGGGAGGAATTAACGTCGCCTCTGATGTATCCGGATACACACAAATGAGTTTGGAGGCAGTAATTGAGAAAAACCCACAGGTGATAGTGGTAGGTGAGAGCAAAGATCAACCCGGGTTGATAAAAGTTGTGAGAGAAGAGTCGGCCTTTTCCGAGATGGATGCATTCAGGAATGGAAGGATATACACCATGGACACGGATATACTATCTCGGCCGGGCCCAAGGATAGTAGATGCCTTAGAGAAACTTGTAAATTTGCTGCATCCAGAAATGTTTAAAGAGTAAGACGTGAAAGGTAAATACCATCTGCTTCAGCAGGTGATTGATTATGTTTGTCAATATTTGAAACCTTGAGGTAGGGGGTATCTTATGTCTAAGAAGATAAGGCAATGGATAAGCTGGCTGGTTGCTTTAACAGCTTTGCTGATTGGAATTTCCTTTCTTTCATTGACTATAGGAGCGGTCCATATCCCCCTTAAAAGGACCATGCTTCTTTTGATGCAGAGGATTCTCCTCTGGCATAGCCTTCCTCTTGAGGATACCCCCGCTTCCATCATTCTTTTCAAGATCAGACTTCCCCGTCTAATCCTGGGAATAGTGGTGGGCGCATCTCTATCCAGTGCCGGGGTTGTCTTTCAGGGTATGTTTCGTAACCCTTTGGTTGAGCCCTATACCCTCGGGGTATCCGGGGGAGCAGCAGTGGCCGTTTGTTTAGCCATAATGGGAGGACTATCTCACCTTATCCCCTTAGCCGGCTTTATGGGAGCCATAGGAGCGATTACCCTTGTCTATTTTATTGCCAGCAGCGGAGGAAGGTTAGCTATTCCCACTCTTCTTCTCACCGGGGTAATAGTAAGTTTTTTCTCCTCTTCCTTAATTATGCTTCTGATGAGCCTCAGCAGAACAGAGGAACTCCATGGAATAATGTTCTGGATAATGGGCAATCTTCAGGAAACTGATTTTACATTGATCCTCGTTACCTCCCTTGCTTTACTAACAGGGGTATTTATTGCCTTTTTATTTGCCAGAGATTTAAACGCCCTCAGCTTAGGAGAAGAAGAAGCTATGCATTTAGGTATAGATGTGGAAAGGGTTAAGAAAGTTTTATTTATCCTGGCCTCCTTTCTTACCGGACTGGCCGTCTCCGTCTCAGGAATAATTGGCTTTGTGGGATTGATGATTCCCCATTTTGTTCGGGGATTGATAAGTCCTGACCATAGAATTCTTCTTCCCGCTTCTGCCATTTCTGGAGCAGTTTTTTTAGTAGGAGCAGACCTTTTAGCCAGAACCATTGTCTCTCCTCAGGAGCTGCCCGTAGGGGTGATTACAGGAGTGGTAGGAGGGGTAATTTTTGTCTACATCATCAGGAGAAGGAAGGTTGAATTCAAATGGTAGAAGCGAGAAATAATATATTGCTGGAAATAGAAAACCTCTGGAGTGGATATCAAAAAGAGAATGTCCTAAAGGGGGTTAGTCTTACCCTGAGGAAGGGGGAATTTTTGGGGTTAATTGGCCCTAATGGCTCGGGTAAAACCACCTTGCTTCGCAGTATAAGTAAAATTTTAACCCCCCGAAGGGGAACGATCCTTTATCGTGGAAAAGACATTGCAAGAATAAATGTAAAGCAGTTAGCTCAGAGGATAGCGGTGGTGCCCCAGCTTTCCATATTCTATTTTCCCTTTAGTGTAGAGGATTTTGTCCTCTTAGGGAGGATTCCCTATCTACCGAGATTTTATCTGGAAAGAAGGGAGGATTATTTATCCGCTGAAGAAGCTATGAAACTCACAGGAACCCTTCCCTTTCGAGAAAGAAGGATAAACGAGCTTAGTGAGGGAGAAAAGCAAAGGGTGGTGATCGCTCGAAGTTTAGCTCAAAAGCCGGAGCTTCTTCTGTTAGATGAGCCAGCAGCTCATCTGGACATAAGGTATCAACTTGACGTTTTTAACCTTCTTAGGTGGCTAAACAAGAGAAAAGGAATCACCATAGTTTTGGTCTCTCATGACCTGAACTTAGCCAGTCAATATGCCTCAAAGTTAATTCTTTTAAATGAGGGAAGGATATTTGCCGAGGGCAGGCCAGGGGAGGTCATCACCGAAGAGAATATTCAAAGGGTTTATAAGGTGAGAGTGAGAGTAACCCAAGATGAGGAAGGAAATCCTGTGGTGAACATACATCAGAGGGCGAAAAGTTTGACTTTTTTGAGAAGGTTAGTATAATAAACGGCAAAATAGAATTTATGTCTTGAGTAAGGCCACAGATTAGCAAGGATAAAAGAAGGGCTTTTGCGAGATTTTGAAAGGAGGTGAAAATTTTAGAAGGGAAATAAGGATTGGCAGAGAGCAAATTTCAAGAAGGAGGCTTTAAGGTGAAGGGAAAATGGTTTATATTGCTTCTAATTAGTTTACTAATTGTTGGAATATCCGTGTCAGTTGTAGCAGCCCAGGAGGTGAAAAATCCGGGTACAATAATAGAGGCAACCATAGGGGATGCGGAGTCATTTGATCCGGCATGGGCTTACGATACGGCAAGTGCTGAGGTAATTATCAATGTATATGAACCACTAATATTCTTTGACGGAGGACATACC
>CAYSEE010000079.1:0-5045 GCA_964429955.1 uncultured Clostridia bacterium
TCCGGCTATGCATCCTCCCACCCAGGGCCCATCGTTCCAGAAATCTCCGATGAAGATGGGTTTGGTGGAGCGCCATTCCCATACTTTTTCGCGAAGATGGTTTCTTTGCTCAGGAGTGGGCATAAAATCTACTTTCGGATTCTTTCCAATGGGAATATAAACAAAATACCATCCGAAGGAGACATTCCTTTCGATAAGGTCGTCTATGAACTCGTCGCTGGTGACTACCTCGGCATTTTCTCGGGTCACCGTAATGGAAAAACCTTGCAATACTCCTGCTTTGTAAAGGTTCTCTCTTGCCCTACATATCTTCTCCCAGGTTCCTTTTCCTCTTCTCTCATCCGTTTCCTTCTCAAATCCCTCCTGGCTGATGGCTGGAGCTACATTGCCTAACTTAGCCAATCTCTCTATCGTCCTTTCGTCCAACAGCGTGCCATTGGTATAAACCTGAAAATACATATCATTATGTTCTTCAGCTAAGTCCAGAAGAGTCTTTCCAGTATTCTTGTCCTTGTAATAGAAGGGCTCACCGCCAGAAATGGTTAGCCAGCGAATTCCTAACTCATTTGCCTCCCTCAAAATTCTACTAAACGCCTCGTAAGAAAGTCCTTCTCCTCTTTTATATTCATGGGCATAACAGCCATAACAGTTTAGGTTGCAGGCATAAGTGGGTGAGACAACGAAGAACCAAGGAGCCTTAAACCCCTCCTCCTCTAACTTCTCCCTTTTTTTGGCGTTGACAACCCAGTCAACAAAGAAATTCTCAGCTAATTTTTCCCTGGCTGTCCTTGAGAGTCTCTTCTGAAGAAGCAAGGGAGCTAATCTCATCATTGGATGTTTTCTCTGAAGAGCCTTTCTTACATTCTCCACGGCTGACCTATTGGGTCCGGCAAACATATAAAGTCCCTTTAGTATATCATCGAACTCCCTGTAAAATTCGTCCTCATCCTTGGTCTCAGCTAACCTCGTAAGATATCGATTAATTTGCCACCCTAAGGCCTTCTTCTTTAATCCAACCCACCAACTCATCCTCTTCCTCCTTCAACTGAAATTTATTTTATAAATTAAAAATAAAAAGTCAAACTTAATTGGATGTATACCAAAAAGTATGATCATCATTTCCTCCATTTTTCGAGTTTAATGATCTTTTCCTACTCCTTTCCAGAAAACCTCATAGGCCAACGACTTATCCTCGGATAAAGAGGCTTTTTCCTCCTGAGAAACCCAGTAAACAGTAAGGCTGTGAAGTATACCCATTAAGATCACGGCTAACTTCCTCGAATCAAAAGATCTGATCTCATCGGCTTTAATTCCCTCCTGGATTAACTTGTCCATAATCTCTACATAATAGGATTGTCTTTCTATTAGCCCTCCCTTTAACCTTTCTTCCAACTTCCTTTTGAGCTCTTCGGGAAAACTCTGCATAATCTTGAAGAAGTCTTCGTTTTCCTCCAAAAACCTGAGATGAGTTTCTATAGCTGACTTAATCCGGCTCGATGTCGTCTTACCCTTCTGGATTCCTTCCTCTATTTTTCTCAACAAGATGTCCAGTTTATTCTCCAGCACGGAAAGAAAAAGGTCCTTTTTATCTCGAAAATATAGATAAATTGTTCCTTTAGCTATCCTCGCTTTTTCAGCGATCTCACCCACAGTGGTGGGATAAAACCCCTTCTGAGCAAATAGCTTCTCCGCTGCCTCTAAGATTTGGTCCATCCGGTCCTTTTGCAGTAACCTTCTTTTATCTTCTTCCATTGCTCTCATCTCTCCTTATCTTGAAAGATAGTATAACTTTTCCACTATCTTGCCATTAACACCCTTCGTAATCTGGCTGACTGTTCAGTCAGTATACCATAGAAAAAAAATAAGTCAACAGCATTCTCCTCTTATAAGGACCTTATCTCCTGTCTCATAAAAACGGCGTAAGAGATGAGAAAACATATGAGCATTAAGGCTGCAAGACCCACAAACTCTGGCCAGACTATCATAAGGCTCTGAGTTAATGGAAGAGGAGTTAGCATTAAGTTGCTTATCTGTGCAGGATGCACAAAACCGAAGGCCCTGACTGAGGGATTGAGCACCGCGGTTGCAATTTGTTCAAAGAGAGTAGCTGGGGACACACGCATAACCGCTCTTCTAATGGCCTCATTTTTAGCTATGACCTCTGGTGTGGTGACAGGAGGGATGGGAACCATCTGATCTGCAATGACATTTGCGATCATATAAATGAAGAAGGTAAAGAAAATCCACATCATTATGGAAGCCAATGCGGAGCTGGATGTCCGTCTGAATAAGATCGAGAAAAGGGTCCCTAAGCTAAGCCAAAATCCTACATAAATTACGCTTGCAAAATAGTAAACCCCTATTCTTGAGATCTCTGCTATATTTGGGAAAATGCCCAATGCCCAGATACCCAAGCCCAGGATAATTAGAAAGATGCTCACGAACATTATAGCTATAGTTGCCAGTCCGGCCAGAAACTTTCCATTGATCAACGAATCCCTGAAGACAGGTTGAGATAAAATTATACTTATGGTTCCACGGGAGCGCTCTCCATTTATGGCATCGAAACTAAGAATAATCCCCATCAATGGCCCAAAAAAGCTTATAAAGAAGGTAAAAGAGGGCAAAGCTCCAACGGAGGAGATAAAGAACCCGAGAAGGATAAATCTGGTGGGAATTTTGGTGAAAATTTCCAGGTTTTGACTGGCTAAATAGGCAACGGAAATCCCTGTAAGGCAGATGATGATAAATAATATTAAGAATCTCTTGCTTCCAAAATGATCAGCTAACTCCTTCCAAAAGATAATCCTAACTGCTGGCATTTAACATATCACTCCCTAAAATATCTTACATAAATCTCTTCAAGGGTGTAGTCCTGGCTTCTTATGGAAATGGGAAGGGCACCATTTTCTACAATTCTCCTCGATATCTCCAATCTCAAGTCTTTCTTGCATTTTACACGTAAAACATTGCCTGATTCCTTAATCCCCTCAACCCCCTCTATCTTCCCAAGGGACTTCACAAGACCTGGGGTAAGGGTAGAGACCTGAACTTCGACCTGAGTCTTTTCTTCGCCCATTACCTTCTTTCCCAACTCATCCACTGACCCTTCCACCACCATTCTTCCTCCCGAAATTATGCCTACCCGGTCACAGATCCTTTGAACCTGATGAAGCAAATGGGAGGATAAAACGACAGTTATGTTTTGTTCTTTCTTCATCCTTGTTATAAGACCAAGAATTTGTTCCACTCCTTCCGGATCTATTCCTAAGGTTGGCTCATCGAGGATCACAAGCTTTGGCTCTTTAACAAGTGTTGCTGCTATCCCCAGACGCTGCATCATTCCCCTGGAGAACTTGCTCACCACCTGATTAGCCACCCCTGAAAGACCCACCAGTGACAAAACCTCCTCTATCTTAGCAAACGCTTTCTTGACAGGAATACCATTTAACCTTGTTATATAGGCTAAGTTCTCTCTTGCACTCAATTCCCCATAAAAGCCAACATTCTCCGGGAGATAACCAGTTAACCTCCTGATCTTAAGAGGTTCTTTTGTGGGATTATATCCAAAAACCTTAACTTCTCCTGAGGTGGGTTCTGTAAGTCCCAAAAGAGTTAAGATGGTAGTGGTCTTTCCCGCTCCATTAGGCCCGAGAAACCCAAAAATCTCCCCTTCCTTTATCCGGAGACTTATCCCATCAACGGCCTTAAATCCATCATAAACCTTGATAAGTTGATTGACCTCCACAACCCAGCTCATTTTACCTTCTTCCTAACTTGACAAATACTCCCCCAAGGGAGGCTATAATTGCAAGCACAATTCCAACTCCTACCCATCCCCACCTTGTAGACCTCTTTACGGTCACCCTTAAATCCATATCTCTTTGATCCTGTTTGCCAACAGCTTTTATGGTGATCATATAATCACCGGGGAGGGTTCTGGAAGGGGAAGATATGCTTAGTTTCAATTTTTCTGGTTTCTTCACCTTCTCATAAGGAGGAAGAGAAGGAATTTTCTCGGGATCAAAGGATATCTTCCAATCCTTAGGGGTATTTGTGGAGAAAAAACTTATGTCCTCAATGGGAGCTGAGCCTTCGTTCCATAAATAGAGATTCATCTCTTTCTTTTCCCCGGCAATTGCCTCAAGGTTTAAGCGGCCCGTCTCCGTCTCCATCTTCAAGCTGTAAGTCCCTGTAACTATTGCTTTAAGATCTATGTCTTTTGTCATATTCTCTGATTTTACAGCAAATTTTATCGGATATTCCCCTTTGGAGATATTGATGGGAGGGATCAAAGTTAGAAGTAAATTCTCCGTTCCGTTAGCATTGACCTTTATAGAGGAGATCTTTTTATCCTCCTCCCATCTCGGGCTACAGTAAGCCCTCCATCCATAAGGATATTCAGCGCCTAAGTCGAAAACCATAGATTTATCTGTATTGTTTTTTACACTAACTATGAACTTGAACTCCTTTCCAGCGGGATTTTCTATGCTGGGGTAATCCGAGGTAAGTTCTATATTTTGGGAGGCCTCTTCCACAATGGGTCTTTCTCTTTTAAGGTATACGGTGAGCGTAGCGGAATGTTGAATTTTCTTATCCTTGGTGATTCCCCTTACCACAAAGCTATACTTTCCCTCCTTTACTTCTTTGGGAGCTCTGGCGTAAAATCTCAAAGTTACTGAATTATCGGGGTCCTCCGTAAGCAGACTCACACTATGAACCTCCATCTTATCCCACTTAGTCTCCAATCCAACATCCCACTTTTTAGCCTTTTCATCCGGAATGACCGAAAGGGCTATCTCTTCTTCTCTTTTCCCCGTGTTGACAACCGTAAAGTCTAAGTCTATCTTTTCTTTGATCCCAATGGTTACAGATGGATATTTAAAAAAGAGCAAAAAATCCCTCTCTGTTTTCTTCTCCTGGGCAAATCCAAAACTGATAAGACCAGCAAAAAGACCCAGAAATAGGACGGCTAAAAGATAGGGAAAAAGCAACCTTTTATTGTGTATAAACTTCATTTTCCTGCCTCCTTGGGAAAACGTGCG
>CAYSEE010000080.1:0-5031 GCA_964429955.1 uncultured Clostridia bacterium
GGCATCTGGCTGGGAAGTATCTCCGCAGTTCATCAGGATAAATTCATCGATCATACCACACGGACGATGGCCATTATTGGCTGGTCCTTGCCCACCTTCTGGTTTGGACTGATGCTCCTTATGATTTTCTATGGCTATTTTAGAGGTCTTTTTCCGCCGGAGGCGTTAGGGGTACAGGCCAGTCTTTATGTGAAATCTCCGGATTTTATCAGGTTCACACATATTAACACCATAGATGCTTTGTTAAACGGAAAGTTGTGGATTTTTTTGGATGCTCTGAGACATCTTATTTTACCGGTCATAACCTTAACCGTGGTAGAGTGTGCACTGGTGATGAGGATTATGAGGTCAAGTATGCTGGAAGCCCTTGGCAAGGGATATATTACGACGGCAAGGGCAAAGGGAGCGGATGAGAAGAGAGTGGTTAAAAAACATGCAAGAAGAAATGCTATGATTCCTGTAATTACTGTCTCGGGATATATATTTGCTGGCTTGATGCATGGGGTTGTAATTACAGAGACCATTTTTAATCGGAAAGGTCTGGGATGGTGGTGGGCCAGAGCCGCGGTTCAGATAGATGTCCCAGCGATTTTGGGAGCTGTGCTTTTCAACGGCGTTCTTTTCGTTCTCACAAACCTGGTGGTTGATCTGCTTTATGCCTATGTAGATCCCAGGGTAAGATTGGGGTGATGGGGTTGAGGCTAAATATTGTTAATATTAAATGGGATGACTTTAAGAGGGAGATGAGGCCAAGGGTAAAGGAGCTGAAGTTCTCTCTTAACAGGATTAAAAAAAGTCCTCTCTCCTTAGTGGGGTTATTTCTTATCCTTTTTTTTGCTGGTGTAGCTATATTTGCTCCTCAATTAGCTCCTCCAAAATATCCACATAATCCCTATCGAATTCCCAGATACGGATATAGCGCTATACCTCGCCCTCCCTCTCCAGAACATCCATTTGGTCTTACTGAAGGCCAGTACGACATCTATTATGGAGTAATCTGGGGAACCAGGACCGCCTTTCGTATAGGCTTTATTGTGGTGGGTAGTATTTTAGCTATTGGCATAGTGTTGGGCAGTATTTCTGGCTATTATGGGGGGATAGTAGATGAAGTAATTATGAGAATTGTCGATACATTTATGTCCTTGCCTACCTTAGTTTTAGCTATGGCATTGGTGACAGCCTTAGGACACAGCCTGGATAATGTGATGAAGGCCCTTATTATAGTAGGCTGGCCGAATTATGCCAGATTAGTTCGGGGGGATATATTAGCCGTCAGGGAGGAGGGGTATGTTGAGGCAGCAAGGGCTGTAGGGTGCTCTGATTTAAGGATAATTCTTAAGCATGTCCTTCCCAATGCAATCTATCCATTATTGATAATGGCTTCTCTGGATATAGGGGCGATGGTCTTAACAGCCGCAGCCTTAAGTTTTCTTGGACTTGGTGCACCCGTCGGTTATGCAGACTGGGGACAGATGGTCAGCTTTGCCAGAAACTGGATTGTAGGCCCGCCAGATAGTCCCTTGGCTTATTGGTATACCATCACCATTCCGGGTCTTTTTATCCTATTTTTTGTCTTAGGGTGGAACCTGCTCGGCGATGCCTTCAGGGACATTCTGGACCCGAAATTGAGGAGAAGGTAAACAGATGGATAACTGCCTGTTGAACGTGGAGAACCTGAGGACCAATTTTTACACTTACGAGGGCGTGGTGAAAGCACTGGACGGGGTGAGCTTTAATATCCCGGATGGAAAAACCTTAGGGTTGGTAGGTGAGACAGGTTGTGGAAAAAGCGTAACCTCTCTTTCCATTTTAAGACTTATTCTTCCCCCTGGAAGAATAGAGGAGGGAAGGATACTTTTCAAGCACGATGAAAACCCCTCTCAAGATGATAAATATGTGGATTTGTTAAGTCAGACAGAAGAGGAGATGAGGAAGATAAGGGGAAATGAAATCTCTATGATCTTTCAGGAGCCCAGCTCTGCCTTAAATCCCGTCTATTCGGTCAATGACCAGATTTCAGAGAGCTTTCTCTTGCATCGAAGGGAGGATTTATGTAGAAAGGTGATTGAGGAAATCGAGACACTTATTCATAAAAACCCTTTTGTGTTAAAGAAGATCATCTATCAGATCGAAAGAAAAATCTATAGAAAAATGCTTAAAGCTCCAGATTCTCCTCTCTTGAAGTTTCTTTCCAGGGTTCCTATTTTAAATAGGTACCAGGGTTGGCTAAGGTGGGAAGCAAAGAAGGAGACGGTTGAGATTTTAAGAAAGCTGGGGATACCCAATCCGGAGGAGGTCGTAAATAGATATCCCCATGAGCTCAGCGGAGGAATGCAACAACGAATAGTGATAGCTATGGCCCTCGCCTGTAATCCAAAGCTTCTCATAGCTGATGAGCCTACCTCCAATCTGGATGTAACCATCCAGGCTCAAATCCTGGATCTAATTCAGGAGATAAAGGATAAAGTTGGTTCATCCATTCTCTTTATAACCCATGATTTAGGGGTGGTGGCGGAAATGTGCGATTATGTGGCGGTGATGTATGCAGGAAATATATGTGAGATGGCCCCAGTTAGAGAGCTTTTCAAAAACCCCCGACATCCGTATACCGTTGCCCTTATGAGGGCGCTTCCAGAGTTAGGGAGGAAAAGATTAGAGAGCATAAAGGGAAATGTGCCAAATCTTGTAAATCCACCTTCTGGTTGCCGGTTCCATCCTCGTTGTTCAAGGGCAATGCCCATTTGCTCAAGAGAAAAACCAAAACCTGTCGAACTGGGAAAGGAGCATTTTGTAGCCTGTCATATTTATACCCAGGATAATGAGTAAAAATGAATGTCTTAATAGAGATAAAGAATTTAAGGAAATATTATCCCATAGTTGGTGGTGTATTCAAGAAGAGAGTGGGAGATGTGAAGGCGGTAGATGGGGTAAATATTAGCATAAAGAAGGGGGAGTGTCTTGGTCTGGTGGGAGAGTCAGGCTGTGGAAAGACAACTTTGGGAAAAACTATGCTGCGACTAATGGAGCCTACATCCGGTCATATCTATTTCGATGTTCCTAAGAAGGTCAAAAGGGAGATAGAGGAATTGGAGAACTCGACAAACTCGGATTCTCATAAATATCAAAGGTTAAGGGATAAATACGATCTTTCTACTTTTCGAGGGAAAAGATTGAAGAATGCAAGAAGAAGGATGCAGATAGTCTTTCAGGATCCTTCCTCTTCTTTAAATCCAAGAATGCTCATAAAGGATATCGTCGGAGAGCCATTAAAGGTGCATAAGCTGGCAAAGGGTCTGGAAGCAAGAGAGAGGATATTGAAGCTTTTAATGAGGGTGGGGTTAACCCAGGATCACCTTTTTAGGTATCCTCATGAGTTTAGCGGTGGACAGAGACAGAGAATTGCCATCGCCAGAGCTCTGGCTACAAATCCTGACTTTGTAGTTTTAGATGAGCCTACCTCGGCTCTGGATGTCTCCGTGCAGGCTCAAATTCTTAATCTTCTTCAAGATCTACAAAGTGAGTTAGGCCTTACATACATGTTTATTACACATCACTTATTTGTGGTAAGACATATAGCAAGTAGAATCTGTGTTATGTATCTGGGAAAAATAGTTGAAGAAGCATCTACAAAGGAGCTATTTGAAAATCCCTTGCATCCATATACGCGTGCTCTTCTATCTGCAATTCCCATCCCGGATCCGGACGCAAAGAAGGAAAGAATAATCCTTAAAGGAGATGTACCCAGTCCAGCAAATCCTCCCTCAGGCTGCCGATTCCACCCAAGATGTCCATATGCAACTCAAAGATGCAAGGAGGAAGAGCCCTTGCTTGTAAATGCAGGAGGAGGGCATCACGTTGCCTGCCATAGAGCGTGAGGCGTAAGAAGTAAGACGTAAAAGATATTTGGTAGCCGCAGGATTTATCCTGCGTTTTATAGTATAATCCGGGGTGAAGGTATGTTTCATATTTCTGATCCCAAGGATATTAAACAGGGAAAAGTCACCGATGTCTACTTTGATCGCACGGTGAGAATTCTAAAAGAGAAAAATTTAGACAAGAGGGTGGTGGCAGAGGTAAGGGCACATCACCTTCCTCCAGGTTATGAGTGGGCGGTGCTATCCGGAGTAGATGAGATCCTCTATCTTTTGGAGGGCTTGAGGGTTGAAGTTCAGTGTATGCCCGAGGGCACCATCTTTCATTCATTTGAGCCGGTTCTAAATATTGAGGGAAGTTATAGTGAGTTTGCCAAATACGAAACCCCTCTTTTAGGATTGCTTTGCCAGGCCTCGGGAGTGGCTACACGAGCCGCACGCTGTAAAAAGGCCTCGGCAGGTAAGCCCATTTATCATTTTGGAGCGAGAAGAATGCACCCGGGGATAACCCCTATGATAGATAGGGCCTCATTTATAGGAGGCTGTGACGGGGTAGCTGTGGGAAGAAGCGCACAGATGTTAAAGGAAGAACCTGTAGGAACTATTCCCCATGCTCTTGTCTTGCTTGTCGGGGATACTATAAAAGCAGCTCGACTTTTCCATGAGGTTATCGAGCCTAAGGTAAGGAGGGTTGCCTTAATAGATACCCTGGGAGACGAAAAATTTGAGGCTCTCAGGGTAGCGGAGGATCTGGGAGACGACCTTTTTGCCATTAGATTGGATACGCCTCCCTCGAGAAGAGGAGATTTTTTGGAGCTTTTGAAAGAGGTAAGGTGGGAGCTGGATTTGCGGGGATTCAGAAAGGTAAAGCTCTTTATCTCGGGAGGAATGGATGAGGAGAAAATTCGCCTCTTAGCACCTATGGCCGACGCTTTTGGAGTAGGGACATGGATAAGCAATGCTCCAGTAGTGGACTTTTCCTTAGATATAGTGGAGATAGAGGGTAAGCCCTTTTCTAAAAGGGGAAAGTTCTCAGGGAGAAAGCAAGTCTGGCGATGTTCCTCTTGCTTTTCCACTCAAATCCTTCCTGTGGACAGAACCCCCGGAAAGTGTAGTTGTGGAGGAGATTTTGCTCGCTTGCTTGAACCGGTTATCGAGA
>CAYSEE010000081.1:0-5019 GCA_964429955.1 uncultured Clostridia bacterium
TATTTTAAGGCCTCGATAATCTCCTCAGCTATTAAGGTAGCAATTCCCGCATCCAGAGTATCTCCCAGATAGGGCAGCCAGAGCTTTTCCTTGACAGGGGGAGGAAGAAGGGACTTCGCTTGCTCTAAGGCTCTTTTAGCATCAGCCAGAGTTTCCACCTTTATTCCTAAGATAGCCAAAATTAAGGGCAGATAATAAGCAGTGTTGGGAAAGCCGATGGCCTGATCGGGACCTTTTTCCTCAATCATTTTGTTTAACTTCTCTTCAGCTTCTTTTATGTATTTATAAGCTCCACGTATCGCCGCCGAGGCGATTATCCTTGACATTGCTGACCTCCTTGTTCATTTCATTATCAAGCTATCTTGATGGTCTCTCCTTGCATCGAGATACTCTCTCGCAATCCCTCTTTTTCCTCCAAAAGCTCCCTTACCTTAGGATAATCAAGGTAATCCTCTAATAAAATATCCTTTACAGAGGAGACGTCTACCTTTTTTCTTATCAAAGCCGTATACACTCCAGCATTTTCGATATCCTTTATTGCGGTGAACCCTACTAATCTCTTCCCTTTAAGCACAACCTTCTTATACTTAAACTCCTTCGGGTTAGACTTTATCAATTGTTCATACCCTTCTTCTTTTACTCTTACGTAGCCAACCGAGATCAAAGGTAATCCAAAAAAGTCAGCTGAATTTGCTCCTATGGATCCGGGATATCTTTTAATCATCTTTACCATATTCATCCCGGCAATTTTTCCCTGCTCGCAGGCAGCTGTCCACAGAGCGTTCACCGTCCTGTTTCCGGTTGCTATATCCCTGGTCTCGGCGACGTCTCCAGCAGCGAAGATTCCCTCGATGTTTGTCTGGAGAAAATCATCGGTGAGGATACCCCAATGAGTTTTTATGGGAGAGTTTTCGATCAGAGAAGTATTGCACATAACTCCCTTGCCTATTATCACAAGTTTGGTGCGCACCCTTTCTCCATTATCAAGTATTACTTCCTCTACCTCTTTGTCACCTAAAATTTCCTGAGGAGCAATTCCGGTTCGGATGGATATTCCATTTTCCTGTAACCATCTACCTATTATATGAGCTGCTTCCGTGTCGATAACCTGGGATAGCACCCTGGAAGACTTAACCATTACATCAACATCGATACCTCTCTTCTTCAATCCGTAGGCAGCTTTTAGTCCAATCAGCCCTCCTCCAAATACCACCACTCTTCCAACCTGTTCCCCTATCTTTATAACTTCCTCAGCATTGGACAATGTCCGGAATCCAAAGACCCCGTACTTCTTCTCTCCTTTAATGCCCAATGATTTAGGAGTTGCTCCAGTGGCAATCAAAAGCTTATCATAAGATAGAGAATTATTATCCTGAAGGATTACCCTTTTTTTTGAAACATCCACCCTAACTACTTCTTTTCCCAGGATCAGGTTCACCCTGTTCTTTTCATAAAATTCTTTTTCACGGTAAAGGATATCCTCCTTTCGGCGAGTTCCCATAACATACTCTGTGATAAGACACCTACAATAGGCAAGAGAATTCTCATTTGATATTACCGTAACCTCACCATCTTTATCCAGTCTCCTTATCCCCTCAATAGCGTTGACCCCCGCTGCACAATTACCCACTATTAAGTAGCGCATTTTCTCGCCTCCTTGCTCTACTCATAACGGCTTTTTTAAACTCCTCTGCTTCACCGAAAAAAAGAGCATCAGTAGGACAGGCTTCAACACAGGCCGGAGTTTCTCTATCCTGACATAAATCACATCTTATGGCCACTTTTTCCCTTCTATCCGGGATAAGAGAGGGTCTGATTACGCCAAAGGGGCAAACCATAACACACATCCAGCATCCCACGCATTTTTTCTCATCAGAAAGCACTAAGCCGGTCTCTGGGTCCTTTCTTATCGCTCCAGCGATACAGGCATCAATACAGTAAGGCTCCTCGCAATGTCTGCATTGTAAGGGGAAACTATCTCCCTTCTCGGTGGTTTTAACCTCAATTCGAGTCTTAGGAAGGGGAGTTTCCTGAACTGCCTTAAATAATTCCTTGGTTAAAGAATGCTCCACAGCACAAGCTATCATACAACTGTGACACCCCAAACACCTATCCAGATCGACAAACACTCTCTTCATTCTTATCCCCCTTTAATGGTACATCAGCGGTTTTAACTTAAGGACTTTTCTCTTCTTATCTATATGCTCTATCATAAGGTGAGCTGCCTTTACAGGATCAGCCTCAAAGGCAAATCTTCCCCCGAGGAGATTTTCTACCTCATTGCAGAGGAAGTTGGTCACGTTTTTACTACCCAAAATTGGAAAAGGATTGCCGAGCACGGTAAATACTCCCGAGGCAACGAAATAACATCCTATGGACACAGCTTTCTCGCTCATCCACTCAGGAGCTGCCCCTGCTACCGGAAGGTCGCTTATATCCTCTCCCAATCCCCCTTCAAGAACCACATTGGTAAGTGCAATTAATATTCTACTATTATCCACGCAGGAGCCAACGTGAAGAACTGGAGGAATCCCCACCGCCTCGCATACCTCCTGAAGCCCCTTTCCTGCATATTTAAAAGCCGCCTCGGGCGTAAGCAGCCCTGCTTCAGCGTCAGCAATAGCTGAGCATCCGGTCACCACCACCAAGACATCGTTTTTGATTAGTTCCTTGGCCATCTCTACGTGACCAAAGTTATGTTTAATCTTGGGATTGTTGCATCCCACCACTCCAGCCAAACCTCTCAGCCTTCCCTGGATTATAGCGTCGTTTAAGGGTCTATAGGTAGCACGGTAGGTCCCCCCTAAGAAATTATAAATGTTTTCTGCGGTAAATCCAGCCACCAGATCCTGATTTTCATCAGGAATGTGAATATCATTGCCATTTCGATTAGGAAAGTTCTCAACAGCCATCTTGATTATCTTTTTAGCTATTTCATAGGCTTCCTCCTCCTTAAACTCAATATGGGTAACACCGGGTGCCTTGTTTTTTGGGGAGGTTGTCACAAGTTTTGTATGAAAGGCGCTGGCAACACTGGATAGGGCAGGCATTATACACTGCACATCCACCATCATCAAATCTACCGCCCCGGTGAGAATAGCAAGTTCCTGCTGCAGGAAATTACCCGCTACCGGAATCCCATGTCGCATTAAGATCTCATTTGCTGTACAGCACATCCCAACCAGATTTACGCCCTTTGCTCCCTTTTTTCTGGCAAGTTCGACAATCTCGGGATCCCTCACCACATCTACTACAACATCAGAAAGGGTAGGTTCATGACCATGAACTACCACGTTGACCTCATCTGGAGAAAGAGTTCCTAAATTTGATCTTGCCAATATGGGCTCAGGAGTTTTAAATAGGACATCGGAAAGATCGGTAGCAATCATAGAGCCACCCCACCCATCGGATAAAGCGGTTCTAAAACCATGCATTAAGATATTTTTATAATCATTATCCACTCCAATATGAGTCCTGTGCATGGTTTCTACAATTTCTCTATCCACCCCCCTTGGCATAATTCCCAGTTCTCTCCAAAGCTTAATCCTTTTTTCAGGTGCCCTAAGGGGCATCCTTATCTCACCGTGTTGACGACCGAATTCAGCGAAAATTTTCACCGCAAGTTCTTCGGCAATCTCCTCCTTACTTCTTTCGTCAATTTTGACATTGTATTCGCGGGCTAAAGCCTTCAGCTTCTCCTCATCCTTTATCCCGTAGGCGTCTGCTTTTCCCTGAGCCGCTAACCACAAGGCATGGGTAATGTCTCTTCCATGGTCAGAATGAGCGGCCGCTCCTGCGGCAACCATTCTGATGAAGTTTCTGGCAACAATGGTATCCCGTGATGCTCCACAGACTCCTGTCTGTTCTTCCTCGGCAAAGGGGTCAATTCTACAGGGTCCCATGCTGCAGTTTCGACAACATATACCCAGCTGTCCAAACCCACACTGAGGTTGCATAGTCTCAAGCCGATCCCAAGCTGTAAGAATATTTTCCTTATCCGCCCTCTCCAACATATATTGACTTGCCCTATCAATGCTTCTTTTTTTTGCCTTATCCATAATCCCTCTCCTGAGTTAGAGTTTTTGCTATAGCCCCTATTTCCTCTCTAAATTGTTTCCCTTTCTCCCAGAGAGAAAAACCATTAATATCCGCTTGGATAATTGCCTCATTAAAGCTTAAAAACCCGAGAAAATTAAATCCAGGCATATTGGATAGAAGATATTCCCTATCCCTTGTTCTTCTTATTTTGTTGCCAACTACAGAAATGTTCGATATTTTTATCTGAGAGGCAAGGTTCCTAATGCGATAAGCAGTCTCAATGCTCTTCTTACCCGGCTCAACCACCACGATCAACTCATCCACTGCTTTCGCTGTTCCCCTTCCCAGATGTTCTATGCCTGCTTCCATATCAAGAATTACTACCTCTTCTCTTTCAACAAGAAGGTGAGAAAGGAGAGCTTTTAAAAAGGCATTTTCCGGACAGGTACATCCCATTCCTCCTCCCCTAACTGTTCCCATAACAGCCAGTTTTATCCCATCGTGCTCTACAAAATACTTATCTGGAATATCATCAACTTTGGGGTTTAACTTAAAATAGGAAGAGATATCACCTGGCTTGGCTCCGGTTCTCTCCTGGATTAGTTCTTTCATCTGAATGAGAGGGATGATACGAGAGGGATTGGGAAAGGAAAGGGTGAAGGCGAGATTGGTGTCAGGGTCGGCATCGATGGCAAAAACTGATCTGCCCCTGACTGCGAAATATTTAATAAGACCGGCAGCGAGGGTGGTCTTACCTACCCCTCCCTTTCCGGTAACTGCAACCTTCATTGTTAAAATCCTTTTGCTGCTCCTCGCAGCTTGTTCATCTTTCTATTTGTTCCGTTGTGGAACAAATAGATTATTGTAAATTATACTCATTAACTTTTTCTGTGTCAACTGCATGAAAGCAAATGGACCTGGATATTACTCTCAGGATGAGCTTTTGAGGGATAAGGAATTAACAAGTTAGCCGGCATCCAG
>CAYSEE010000082.1:0-4962 GCA_964429955.1 uncultured Clostridia bacterium
TTTGCACAGTTTGTAGGTAAAACTCGGAAACTTTCATTAGCACTTTGGGAGTTTCGGGATTTGTGGCAAGACACCTGCCCCAGTCCATATTTTCCTTAACCAAAGCCTGATCCTCGGTTGCTTCAAGTCTTGCCCCCTTTTTGAGAAATCTCTTAATAATTTGATAACTTCCTTCGTTCAACTTTTTGATAATCTCCATCCCCTTTTCTCCGTCTGCATCAATTAACTCGTGGTATATCCTGTTAATTGGGCCAAGTTTTGTCTCTAAGTCATTTATTCGCCTCTCAACATCATCCCAATAATCTTTAAGCTTATCTATATAATCCCTTAACGGTTTCTTATCCATTCCCTTTCCCGAATACAAAAGAGGGACAAGACATAACTTCCTTCGCGCGGTTTTAAAATGCTCTACCGAAAGCTTCTCTATCTTTCCAATCACATTCTTTTGCATTTTAATTACCCTTTGAGCATCCTCTCTAATTCCCTTAAATCCCTAATTATCCACTCCCCCTTTTTGCTATTCTTTCGATCTATGAGGACGGCGTTAATATTTATCCGACGAGGGGAAATATAATCAAATTCCCATTGATCACCTATGTGAAGAAGCTGAAGAGGAGAAATTTTTAATCTTTCACACACCTTCAGATAACCCTGGGGAGTTTTAAAGTCTTTAAATTCGGAAATAGTGGAAAAAGCATAATCAAAGTAATTCCCTATTTTCCTTATCTTGGGAGCTAAGAATTCAGAGGGCATCATCGTAATGATAATCAATCGATATTTTTTTCTCAATCTTTCCAATGCAGGAACAACATCCGGATAGACCTTGATTCTGGACTCGTACTTGGAGATGATCTCGTCAACGGTGACACCCAGTTGAAAATGCCCAATCCAAAAATTAATATCGTACCATTGAAGATTCTTTTCTCCTACTCGGTTATACTCATCTTCTACTATTCTCTTTGCCTCCTTAAAGCTTATATCGTTCTTCTCTGCATAGAGAATGGGAATTTCCCTTCGCCAGATTAAATCGTTAAAATCTTCCTTTACGAGAGTTCCGTCCACATCAAAGGAAATTACCTTTACCTTGTCAAGTTTTCCCATTTTACATCGACTTTAAGATCTCCTCAATTACACTTCCCGTATAGGAGGAGGGATTCTTGGTTATATCCTTAATACGGTTTATCGAGTTTCTCAAATCACGCAACTTTGAAGTATCGGGCTTTCCTTTATCTATCATTTTCTGTGCCTTCTTGGTGAGCTTTAAAATCTTCTTTTGTGTCTTGTTAATGACCTTTTCAGAAACCCCCCTTCTCCCAGCAGCTTGAAGAAGCTCATCAAAGATAAGTAAAATATCCTTCTCCTCGTAAAACTCTACTTCTGCCTCACCTACTTTTATCTTTTTCATTCTTTACCTCCCTAAAATTAGTGATGAGTAATGAGTAATGGGTGATTAGTAAAAAGTAATGAATAAAGAGGTGTTCACCTTTCACATATCACTCATTACATATCACTTTTTACTGTTTTACTACTAACATATCCCTCTAAAAGAAGGTCCTTCCCAATTCTTCTCAAGGAGCTTATCTCTATGTGTGGGGTCTGGGCTAAGAGATTAACCCCTTTTCCCTCCACCCAGGTAAGGGAATTTCTTCCCCCTATTATTCGAGGAGCGAGAAAAAGAAAAAGTTTATCCACAACTTTTTTATCAAAAAAAGAACCTATTACCTCCCCTCCTCCTTCCACCAGAAGAATCATTATCTCCAGGCTACCCAACTTTTTTAAAACCTCCTCAATGTCTACCTTACCTTCATCCTCCTTCACTATAGCTACCTTAATCCCCTTATTTTCCAATTCCCTCAATTTTTGCCTATCTGCCCTGGAAGTGGTGAAGACAAAAGTGTCAGCTCTATCCTGATTCTCTAAGACTCGGGAACTTAAAGGAATTCTTAGTCTACTATCCAGGATAATACGAGCAAGGTTGTTCTTGGAGGGGGCAAGCAGATCTGGATCATCTCTGATAACGGTATTTACTCCCACTAAGATAGCATCTACTTTATCCCGCAGGTGATGAGCAAACTCACGAGATTCCTCACCTGTTATCCACTTAGATTCTCCCCTGCAGGTGGCAATTTTCCCATCCAGACTTGATGCTGCCTTCACAATTACAAAGGGAATCCTCTTTTTCATAAATTTAAAAAAGGCCTCGTTTACTTTCTTAGCCTCCTTCTCGCAAATCCCTACCTCAGTCTCTATTCCTGCACTTTGCAGTTCCTGAACTCCCTGACCTGAGTTTATGGGATTAGGATCTAAAGTAGCTATTATCACCTGCTTGATGCCCGCCCGGATTATTGCCTGTGTACAGGGCGGGGTCTTTCCGTAATGAGAACAGGGCTCCAGGGTCACATAGAGGGTAGAGCCGTTTGCCTCCGCTCCCGCCCTTCTAATAGCCTCCACTTCAGCATGGGGTCCCCCAAAATAACGATGATAACCCTGAGCAATGAGCTTGCCATCTTTGACGAGAACCGCTCCCACCATTGGATTGGGTGAAACTTTTCCTTCACCCTTTTTAGCCAGGGACAAGGCAAGTCTCATCCACTTCTCCTTCGCGGAGGAGTCATCTTTCAATGAAGTATAAAAGGAAGTTTCTATAACGTTCACCCCCTTCCAATCATAAAAGTCCCTGTTCAATTAAAAGCTCGGCAATTTGAACGGCGTTTAGAGCTGCTCCCTTGCGAAGATTATCCGCCACTATCCACAAGTTTATTCCTCTCTCACAAGAGGTATCCTCCCTTATCCTTCCCACAAAAACCTCATCTCTCCCTGATGTCTTTATGGGTAGAGGATATAGATTATTCCCAGGGTCATCCTGCAAGATCACCCCCGAAGTTTGAGAAAGAATTTCCCTTATCTCTTCTACTCCTATCTTCTCTTCTGTCTCCATAGTCACCGCTTCTGAATGGGAATTGAAAACGGGCACACGCACGCAAGTAGCTGTGACGGCAATGCTGTCATCCTCCATAATCTTCTTGGTCTCGTTGACTAATTTCATCTCTTCCTCAGTATAGCCATCAGGCAAGAAGCTACCTATATGAGGAAGAAGGTTAAAGGCTATTTGATGAGGATATACTTCTTTGGTAATTTTCCTGTTGGCTAAATGCTGCTCAGACTGCTCTCTTAGTTCCTTTATTGCCTCTCTTCCTGTCCCTGAGACTGCTTGATAAGTAGAGATGACTAATCGTTTGATTTTTGCCCTTTGATGAATGGGGTTTATTACCACCACCAATTGTATGGTAGAACAATTGGGATTGGCGATAATCCCCTTATGAAACCTCAAGGCATGAGGATTTACTTCAGGCACCACCAAAGGAACATCCTTATCCATCCTGAAGGCGCTGCTATTATCCACCACTACAGCTCCTTTCTTTGCCGCTATAGGGGAAAATTCCCTGGATACAGAAGCTCCTGCCGAGAACAAGGCTATCTCTATTCCCTCAAAAGAGGAAGAAGTTAATCTTTCGACCTTTAACTTTTCTCCGGCAAATTCCACAAGCTTTCCCTCGGATCTTTCGGAAGCTAAAGCCCGCAAGGTTTTTACGGGAAAGCTTCTCTCCTCCAGAACCTTCAGCATTTCCTCTCCCACTGCACCTGTTACCCCTACCACAGCTACATTATATCCCTTAGCCAATTTATTTCTCCTTATCCAGTTCAAATTCTCTGTGAATTGCCCTTACTGCTTGCCTGCCTTCCCCTTTTTTTACCACACAGGAGATCTTTATCTCCGAAGTGCTTATCATATCAATATTTATTCCCTCTCTACCCAGACAGGTAAACATACGAGCAGCAACCCCTGGATGAGATTGCATCCCTGCTCCAACTATGGAAACTTTGGCCATATCAGAGTCGTATATCACCTCTTTTATCCCCAATTGTTGTTTCACTTCTTCTATAATTCTTCTGACTTCCTCTAAATCCGTCTCCTGTATGGTAAAAGAAATGTCATTTTTCCCTTGCTTTTCGCTGCTCTGCACAATCATATCCACATTGATATTGGCCTCGGCCAACTTGGTGAAGATAAATCCCGCTATCCCTGGCTTATCAGAAACCCCTCTGACGGTAACCTTTGCCTCCTTTTCATTAAGGACCACCCCTGAGACCACAAATTGTTCCATAATCTCTTCCTTATTCAACTATTGTTCCCTCCTTTTCAGTAAAAGAAGAACGAATGTGCAGTCGAACTTTATATTTTTGGGCTATCTCCACTGCCCGAAGGTGAATAACTTTGGCTCCTGAACTGGCTAACTCCAACATCTCCTCATAAGAAATACGCTTTAGCTTTCTTGCCTCGGGAACTATCTGAGGATCAGCAGTATATACCCCTTCTACATCAGTGTAAATCTCGCATACCTTTACCTTTAGGGCAGCGGCCAAGGCCACTGCTGTAAGATCTGAGCCTCCTCTCCCGAGGGTGGTAATTATATTTCCAGAGGTAACTCCTTGAAAGCCAGCAACCACTACAATTTTGTCCTTCTTGACCTCCTCTAAGATCCTCTCTACCTCTATTCTTTGAATACGAGCCCTCGTGTGAACCCCATCGGTAATAATTCCCCCTTGAGAACCATTGAAGGCCACTGCCTTCTCACCTAAGGACTGCAGGGCCATACTTAATAAAGCGGAGGAGATAATCTCCCCACTGGATAAGAGCAAATCCAGCTCTCTCTTAGGGGGGTTGGAGGTAACCTGAGAGGCGAGTTTGAGCAACTCATCTGTTGTATCCCCCATAGCAGAGACCACTACTACTACTTTTTTCCCTTTTTTCCTGGTCTTAACTATCCTCCGAGCTACCTCTTTAATCCTCGCTGGAGAGGAAAGAGAGCTTCCTCCATATTTTTGCACAATCAGAGACACTTCTTCTCTCCGTCAAATTTGAACTTTTTCCAGCTGTTCGAGCACATATTTTCTTATCTC
>CAYSEE010000083.1:0-1978 GCA_964429955.1 uncultured Clostridia bacterium
ATATCTATCTTTTTGAGCACTATTCCCGGAGGAGAAGGGAAATCCTTTATCGGCTTATCTTTCAAAGCATTTTTCATAAATTCTGTCCAAACCGGAATAGCAGCTATGCTCCCTGTTACCTTTTCTCCCAATGGACTTCCATCATCATTGCCTATCCATACCCCGGCTATTAAATCCGGGGTAAATCCTATAAACCAGGCGTCCATCGTCTTATCCGTATCTTCTTCTCCTGACCATCCTACTGTTCCTGTTTTCCCAGCACAAGGTCTATTAAAGCCAAGCCATCTCACCCTTCGTCCTGTTCCATAATCAATTGCCTTCCTCAGTAAATCGATCATCACATAGGATGTCTGAGGGGAGAGGACCCTCTCGCCTTTAGGGAAATTCTCCTCTAAGATCCTTCCCTCCCGATCCTCCACTCTTCGAATAAAGATGGGCTTGATTTTTATTCCATAATTAGTAATGGTGGCGTATGCTCGTACCATCTCCAAAAGGCTTAAGGAAGATGTACCTAAGGTAAGGGTAAGATCGTGATTTAAATTGCTCTCTATACCCAAGAGGTGAGCGTAATGAATTACCTTTTCTATCCCCACTTTCTCCAATAGCCTCACTGAGGATACATTAATGGAATGGGCAAGCATCTGCCAAAGATACACTTTCCCCCAAAAATATCCTTCATAGTTTCGAGGAGACCAAAATTCCTTCCCTGTCTTTCCCTTTTTGAAAGTTATGGGAGCATCAAAGAAGAGACTAACAGGGCTGAACTTTTTACTGTCAATAGCTGCTGTGTAGGTAAAGAGTTTAAAGGCAGAGCCTGTTTGACGATAAGCCTGGATAGCTCGATTAAATTGAGATTCCTTAAAACTTCTTCCTCCTACCAGAGCTTTTACGAAGCCGGTGTGAGGATCCATAGCTAAGAGGGCTCCCTGGTGATTGTTTTTTTCTAAGTAATCTACCAGTGCCTTCTCCGCTATTTTCTGTAAGTTAAAGTCTAAGGTGGTGTAGACCTTAAGTCCGCCACGCCAGAGCGCCTCATATCCATACTTTTCCTCTATCTTTTGGCGAATCCATTCCACAAAATAAGGAGCTAAATAAATATTCCCTTCTTTTTTTCTATTCTTTATTATTTCTATAGGTCTTTCTCTTGCTTTCTCCCACTGCTCTTTGTTGATAAAACCCAATTCATACATTTTTTTAAGAATGATTTTCTTCCGCTCATGAGTATGTTCAGAATGAGTAAGAGGAGAATAATAAGCAGGATTTCTGGGAATAGCGGCCAGAAAAGCTGACTCAGCTATATTTAAGTCTCCTACCTTTTTACCTAAATAATAAGAGGCTGCCTCTCCTACTCCATACACTCCATGCCCGAAATATATCTGGTTAAGATACATTTCAAGGATTTCCTTTTTACTATATTTTCTCTCGATCTGGACAGCAAGGATAAGTTCCTTTATTTTTCTTGTTAGGGTTTTCTCTGGGGTTAGGAAGAGGGTTCTGGCTAATTGTTGGGTAATGGTGCTTCCTCCCTGAACAATTCTTCTTGCCCTTAGATTGGCCCATAGCATTCCAATAATGCGTCTTAAATCTACCGCTCCGTGTTGATAAAACCTTTGATCCTCTATGGAAATAAAAGCCTCTTGAAGATGAAGAGGGATTTGCGAAAGGGAAATTACTTCTCTTCTTTCTTGAAAAAACTCTGCTAAAACTTCTCCATCATTAGAATATATTCTAGTAATTGTGCTGGGTTGGTATTTCTCCAACTGCTCAATATGGGGAATACTGTACAAGGTAGCGATAAAGTAGCCTCCAGAAATTCCCAATCCAACCCCCAGACAGACGAGAAGGAGATAGAGGGTGATCTTCACGCCTTTGCGCATGGAAATTCTCCCAAGTAAAGATATAGAAAATTATCCTTTATTTTCTTCCTAAAAATAGGGTAAAAATTAAAGTAAGAATTAGGCTGACAATAATGCAGCTG
>CAYSEE010000083.1:1988-4950 GCA_964429955.1 uncultured Clostridia bacterium
GGGGAAAGTAAAAGCTAAAGTTTCCCCGACGAATATAAATGTCCCCTGGCAGTCTGCCCAAGAAGGGAATTTTGCTTCCCCACAAAAATGCTACTCCCAAAAGAAACAAGATTATCCCTGCAACGATTAAAAGCTTACCCATTATATTTAATTCAGGCATTTCAGCATCCTCCTTAATTTACAACTTTTATTCTTCAAAGATAATTCCTCCCTCCTCAGTTCTTGCTGAAGAGTGGGGTAGGGGAGTTTTAGAAGAGGATCGCTTTTTTCTCTTTGTAATGACCTTTTCTGTGGATTCGTCTTCATAAAAATTCAATAGTTCAGAGTGGGTCTCAATTATGGACTTTAATTTGGTAAGAAGAAGTCTTTTTTGAGAGTTTAATCGCGTGATCTCCTCTTTCAATCTTTCCAATTTTGTCTCGCTTTTTTCCATTATTTTGTCTGCTTTTAATTTAGCTTCATTAATTATTAAATTAGCTTTTTCCCGGCTGGTTTTTTCAATTAATTGGGTGCTTCTTTGCACGGAAATTAAAGTTTCTTCCAATTTTTTCTGCTTGGAATGATAGTTTTCTATTTCTTTCCTTAGCCTTTTGACCTCTTCAGATAAAATTTTATTTTCCTCTAATAGTTTTTCGTAATCCTTCATTACTTTATTTAAGAAATTATCTACTTCATCTCGATTGTATCCTCTGAAAGATTTTTTAAATTTCTTTCGTAGAATCTTAGAGGAGGCATAAGAGCCCTCTTTTCTATGGGGAAAATTTCCTTCTTCAGATTTTTTAACTTCCCCGGTTATTTTCTCAACTCCCTCGCTCTTTGAGTAGCTTGAATTACTGCTTGAGCTAAGCAATTCTTTAACCCTCCTTCCTCCAATACCTTAAGTCCTCTGATGGTAGTTCCACCAGGCGAAGCTACCTCTGCGATTAATTCATCTAAGGATTTTTCGCTTTCCTTGGCTATCTTCGCTGCCCCTAATGTAGTTTGCATAGCTAATTTGGAAGCTATTTTATGGCTGAGCCCCGCCTTTATTCCTCCCTGGATTAGTCCCTTGATAACGGTGTAAATATAAGCTGGCCCGCTTCCACTTAATCCTGTAACTGCATCCTGTAGCTCCTCGGTGACCTCTATTACTTCGCCTACTGTGTTTAATATTTCTCTCGCTATCTTAATTTTATCTGGCCCTGTTTCTTCAGCAGGGGAAATAGCCGATATTCCCTCTCCTATTAAGACTGGTGTATTAGGCATTACTCGAATTAGAGGGATTTTCCTTCCCAACTTCTTGATTATATAGGAGGTGGTTACACCAGCGACAATGGATATTATCAATTGTGAAGGCCGAACCTCGTTTTTTAAATTTCCCAAAACTACGTCTATATCCTGGGGTTTAACAGCTATAAATATTACATCAACCTCCCTGATCATTTGCCTTATCTGGGTGGACGTTTTAACTCCTGATCTTGCGAGGAAGGATAATCTATCCTGCAGCTTATCACAGGCCCATATATTCTGAGGAGAAGTCAGCTTCTTTCTTAAAATTCCCATAATTAAGCTTGTTCCCATTCTTCCCGTTCCAATAAAGCCGATTTTCTGACTCATCATTATCTCCCTTTTCTCGCTAATGGTTTTACTATAACCCAAACTAAGGAGGATGTCAATATCTCTCCTTTCCATTCCTTTATCAAAATTGAAAGTAATATGTTAAAAATATTTTGTGAATAACTGCTATTTCAAAAATTTATGTCTTAAATTTAATTATTACTTTATATTTTATTAACTTTTGTCATAATTGCGTGTCTTTAATAAAGTAAGATGATTTTAGTATGGAATTCTAATTTTTTCTTTTTAATGGTTGATTTAACCTATCTTTCTTATAGTAATACTTCAGATTTAAAGAAGATGATCCTAAGGAAAAAATAAATTTTGAGACAATTTTATGTTCTGATAATAAATATTATGTTAACCAAATGGAGAAAAGAGAGAAAAATGGTAAGCGATAGATTCGTCATTATATTTACATTACTCCATCTTTTCTAAATTTTTACTTTAATTATTAGGGTTATTACTTTAAGTTTGTGAAAGTAGGATAAAAATGGGTAGGGGCGACTTCAGTCGCCCATTTCTTAATGTAGCGCAGGTCTTCAGACCTGCCAGAAATCGTAGCGCTCAAACTTGCTTGACCTATTTGGAGTGCATCAGCTTGCTGATGCGAGAAGACAAGACAGGGTAAAATTGGAGGATTAATTTATGCTGAAATAAAATTAATCTTTTATATTAAATTTTAATCAGAAGATAATTTTTATCTCTGAACATTTATTTTTAAAGAAAAAGGTGAGAATTTAACACGAGCGATTTCTTGTGTGTAATTTTTAGAATAACACTATGTTTTGTCTGCCATTGCGAGGGACAAAGTCCCGAAGCAATCTCTTAATTTATAATTTATGGAGAGGTTAACTCTTGAATCCTCTTCATTAAATTACTCCCCTCCCCTATCACTTTAATAATTTTGATCTTGCTGAGCTGTCCGCTGACGATTTCTACCTGAGATTTTTTTACCCCTAACCAATCAGCTAAGAAATCTATCAGGGCCTTATTCGCCTTTCCCTCCACTGGCGGAGCCGTAAGCCTTATCTTTAATGCATCCTGGTATAGACCAGCGAATTCATTCTTTGAGGCCTTAGGCTGCACCTTTACCTTAAAAATAATCCCATCCTTTGTCTTTTGCACTTCCATATTTCCCCCTTTTTCAATATGAATAATACCACCCATTTTAATGAGCGGTAGCTTATGTCTAACGGCGAGACGGTGGTTTTAACTGTCCGCTCTTCCCCCCCAGTGTTCCTGAAACGGCCAGATTACCCCCAATTTCACCCTCTAAATTCTTTATCGATATTTTCCCCATCTCACCTCCATTTCTCCCCAAATTAAGCCTCTATTGAACCCATTTTTATTCCCATCTCCCCTA
>CAYSEE010000084.1:0-4946 GCA_964429955.1 uncultured Clostridia bacterium
CTTATCGCGTAGGGAGCGAAACGTGCCCCCGAGCGGAACCCTGCACCAGTGTCAGAAGGAATGCCAACAATCGCAATGTCAACATCTTCTAACTTTTTTGTTCTCTCAAACTTCATGTAGCTTATGGCATTGCAGAAGCGTGGTTCTACAATCGGCTGTTTCCCACCATCAAACCTCATCTTTTCCCTCTAATATCTTAGAATTCTTAATCCTCTCGATGAGCGTATCTCCATCAAAGGTCTTTTTCTCTATGAGATCGTGAACCTCATTGTAAAAGGGCTTTATCTTTGGAACTTCTCTTTCCAGTCGTTTTAATGCATCCTCAACTGATATATATCTTAAATCATCCTTACTCAAATATGCCCCACCTCCTCTTATACCTTCTAATCGCAAGATGTTCTTGCTTCTTCCCTCGTAAAAATCCGAGTAATACTTTTCCTCAATGTTTGAGAAGCCCACATCTATTCGTTCATCCCCTTCCCTTAGCGTTCCCTCTAAGTAAACTCGCACTATAGCCCTTTTCGAATCCCCCATCTCATGCAAAAACTCGGAAAGCCTTATCAGCCTTTCCCGCACCTCATCTGCAGGTGCATTCAGAAAATACAACCTGGCGACCATTATTTTTATCCCTGCATCCACGGGTAGGAAGATGGGGACTCTCTTCTTTGTATCAAGGATAAAAAAACCAAATTTACCCTCGTTTTCCTTTATCTGAGGCTCTTTACCGTGATCATACCAGATGATTTCAATATCACTGTTTTCGCTTCCCACCCGCCAGGGCAGGACCGAGGGAAGGCACCAAACATTGTCATATGGCCTATGATAGATATGTTCGTGACCATTGAAGATTATGTCAAATCTCCGGGAAATTTCCCCCATCACATCTTCAGGAATATTCTCCGCGCCTCTTATGCTTAAGTTCTCATGCATAAGCAATATTTTGGAGTTGACATCGGTTTTGGGCTCGGGAATTCTTTGCAGGTCATCTATTGCCTTTTGCAGGTTGGGATATCTGGAGGAGAAAAAGTAAAATCCTGTCTCCTCAAGGACAAGCCACTTATCCTCGATGAAATTCGGGCCTCCCATTTCGGAGATATTTCTTAGGGCCTCTACGTAATCGTGATTTCCTCTCAAGGCATAGACGTTTTTAATACCGAAGCTCTTAAACGCCTCTACAAACCTGTAGCTTGCCTCGTCCCCTCTTGGCCATCTTGGATCGGTTCTCCCGGAGCGAGGATCCAATATATCACCGAGGAGTATGATAATGTCAGGCTTCTCATCCATCACCCTTCGCAAAATTTTATCCTTGAAAATAAGAAAACTATCCTCGGGCCAATTTCCTCCTATCTCGGAGGAGAAAAGATGAGGGTCCGCAATTAAGCATATTTTCATTTTAATTCCTCAAAGGAGAAAAGATAATCAGGTAGAGGCTCACCAATCAGCGGAAGTGCGTATTGTTTGTATTTATCGGTGACAAAGTTGGCCTCATCATTTATAAACTCATCTGGCAGGTATTTTTCTTTACCAGCAACTTCCTCAAGCTTAGCTAACCCCGTGCTGCATTTATATTCGTCGGTCGATTCTCTCACCAGGGTTACCATATACCCATCTTCTCCCTTAACCGCCTGTTGGACTGCCACCTTACCGACCAGATAGGCTTCCTCCAAATCTACCTTTGACACACAGGTCATCGAAGCCCTCTGGGCTGTTCCCGGCTTATCATAGCGAGCTTTAATTTTGAGATTATCCTTCACCAGCTCCGTAAGATATTCCCCTACCCCTCCTAACTCCGGGTGACCAAAGGCATCGATGTTAAGCTCCCTTTTATCTGCGGCGATCAACTCGCCGGAGGTGTCCTTCAAACCCTCACAGGCCACCACCAATACCCATCCAACTCTTCGATAGGTATTCTCCACATCGGAGAGAAACTTATCCACGATAAAGGGTCTTTCGGGAACGTAAATTAAGTGAGGGGCATCCTCTTCTTTTCTTTTGCCCAAGCAAGCTGCCGCCGTGACCCACCCTGTATTTCTTCCCATAGTCTCTATTATCTTGACCGGTTCAGGAAATTGCATGGCCCTGCCGTCCAATCCAGTCTCCATAGTCAAGATGGCATTGAACCTCGCCGCACTTCCATAGCCAGGAGAGTGGTCAGTCAGGGGAAGATCATTATCGATCGTCTTGGGTACCCCCATTACCCTGAGGGGATATCCATTTCCCCTGGCTAACTCATCGATTTTGTGGGCGGTGCTCATAGAATCTCCCCCGCCTATGTAGAAAAGATACCTTATATTATGGGCCTTTAGAATATCGAATACCTTCTCGTATTCATCTTCCTTCAGTTTATAACGGCAGGTGCCCAGAATTGAGGAAGGAGTATGATATAGTCTCTTAATTACTGAAGGACTTAGGTTGGTTAAATTTATCATTAAATTTTTATGTAGTAGACCCTCGATACCATATCCCATACCATATATTTGCTCAATTTGGCTGTGCTTTGAGGCTTCCTCAATTATTCCGCAAAGGCTTGCGTTGATAACTGCACTTGGCCCACCTGATTGCCCAACCAACAAATTCCCTTTTAGCTTGTCCTTCATCGAACCATCCTCCGTTTCTCTTCGTCCAGGTATCTTTCCCCTATATAACGTGAATGCTACCATAGATATCCCTGGAGAGCTCATCGAACTCTTCTCTATAGTGTTTTACGGCAAGAGGAAGATAATCCAGTATATCCTGCGCTGTTATTCCATCCTCGCCCTTATCCTTTGCAGCCAAATCCCCGGAGAATCCATGTATGAAGACGCCCATCCTCACGGCCTCCTCAATAGACAGGCCAAGACCAAACATAGCAGCAATCGTCCCCGTTAAGACATCGCCACTTCCAGCCGTGGCCATACCAGGGTTTCCGCTCATATTGACGTAAACTTTCCCGTCCGGGTAGCCTATAAGCGAGTGAGCTCCTTTCAAAACAATGATCGCCTTTAGCTCTCCTGTGGTCTTTCGTAAAACCTCCATCTTATTTTTATTTATCTTTTCTATCTTTATCCCTGTAACTTTTGCCATCTCGCCCAAATGTGGAGTGAGTATCGTCACATTTTCTCTCTCTTTAACTATTTGCGTATCCTGCGCGATAGCGGTAATACCATCGCCGTCTATAAGCAGTGGCCTTTTAATTTCCTTTGTCAATCTTCTTACCAGCTTCTGCGTCTCCTCGTTTAATGAAAGACCAGGGCCCATAATGACCATATCCACCTTTTCTGAAAGTTCTAAAAGCTCATCCTCATTTCTCAGTGCTATGCTTCCTGAGTGTGTCTCCTCCTGTGGGACAAAGACAACCTCACTTCCCTTATTTGCCAGAAACGGCGAGATGGATCTTGGCGCGGCAAGATAGGAAAGTCCTCCCCCAGCCTTAAGGAAGGATAGCGCGGAGAAATACGGCGCACCTAAGTAATTTGAACTACCTGCGATAAAGAGGGCCTTTCCATAGCTTCCTTTGTGAGTATCCTTTTCTCTTTTGGGAAGCTCTATCAGGCTGTTTATCTGTATTTTTATCGAATCTGAATTATAAAGCGAGGGTGGGAAGGATATATGCGAGATATAAAGTTTTCCACAATGCTCGTACCCTGGATAGATTATATTACCTACCTTGGGAAGACCAAAGGTTATCGTGCAGTCCGCCTTTACCGCTATCCCCATCACCCCTCCGGTGTCGCCATTTATCCCCGAGGGAATGTCCACGCTGAAAACCTTCTTTCCGCTTTCGTTTATCAGCTCGATCACATCCCTGTATATCCCGCCCACATCTCTCGTAAGACCTGTGCCAAATATCGCATCTATGATGGCATCGGAATAAAGGATAAGGGGCTTTACGGATTCGGGAGATTTAACCTCGCAGGTCTCTATTGGCATTCTTGAGATTATATCAAGATTTCTCTTCGCCGCCCCCCTCATTCTGGATTTATCTCCCAGGAATAGAACCCTTACCTCTCCCCCATTTGAATGAATTTTCCTGGCAACGACCATTCCGTCTCCACCGTTGTTACCGGTGCCGCAAAAGATGAGGAATTTTTTGCCTTTTATCCCAAACTCCCTCAGGATAGCAAAGTACACAGCCTCTCCTGCATTCTCCATCAAAATCTCCTGGGGGATGTCGAATTCCTCAATAGCACGCCTGTCCAGATTTCTCATTTCAGATACGCTACTTACCTTCATTTTTCTGTCCTCAAAAGAGTTAACTTTGGGCTGTTAACTCTTTTAAAGTTTAGTGAAATTTCCCCGAAAGTCAAACTTCCCAAAAGGCTCTAATGATAATATGTATGACTAAGAAATGGTATCACACTCGCTTTCTTGAAGGCCGGGGAAGATATGATCACAGTGAATCCTTATTTGAATCTTTAATCTTGCCCCTTTTCTTATCTCATCATATAAATTACTAAGTATGGTTTTCTTGACAGAAGATCTTTCCCATTTATAATACAAAAGGTGGATGAAAATTGGATTTTCTTAGAGTCGATAAAGGCAAACTACCTGTAAGGGTAGGGCGCAAAGCCATGGTCGCCACAGAAGGCGAAAGCCAGGCTGCCGAAGCTCCTTGAGATAAAAGCCCGCTCTGTCGCACCTTCCCTGTCGAAACTCTATAACCTTAATACCAATTCTAATTAAAGAACATGCCTTAAGTTGCCGATAATAAATAGTGTCCGCCGGTAAAAAATATCTAAGGAGGAAAACGATGAGAAAAAAGAAGGTTTTATTGGTTTTTCTGGTTTTATTAGTGGTATGTTGTTTCGTTCCTTTTGCCTCTGCTCAGCTTCCGGTGGAAAAGTTCAACACCATTAGAATTACCGGGGAAGGAGTGGTAGATACAAAAGGTGACATGCACTTGAAACTTGACTGGAAATTCCCCACCAATGCCCTTTATATAGAAATGAAGGAAAATTATCCCAACC
>CAYSEE010000085.1:0-4849 GCA_964429955.1 uncultured Clostridia bacterium
GTAAATCCGCTTTTTCCCCGGATCCTTTTCTTTGTTGAGATTTTAGTTAGTCCGGTCATTATTAGCCTTTTAAGTGCTTGACGAATGTTTCATGTTCTTTTTTTACCCCTCAAAGTTTTTAACTTAACTTTTTCCCGGTTCGTAAGCCTGATTATGGGAATTTCTGCAATACCGTTAACGCTCTTTAAAACTTCTTTCGAACCAGACCTCTTTGACAGCTGACTGGATTACATAAACCCTCTCATTGTTATCAGAGGGATCTATGGGGTAGAGGAAGAACCCTTTCCTCTTGGGACCGTAGCTGTGGGTGGTTCCATACAGGACTTCTCCATCCTTGAAGTAAACTACTATTCGGTGAGGAGCAGGTGTCTTTTCCGAGAAGCCCTCAAAACCCGTTACTTTTTTGTGGTATTTATTTCCCTTGTAATCCTTAACGAAGAACACGGCCTTAAGCGAGGCTATCTCTATTCTAACCGGTGGTGTATGATCTTCCTGTAGGAGGGGAGTTGGAGTTAAATGAAAAAACCCTCGGTTAGGGAAAAAATCCCTGGTTCGTCCTTTCATTATTCTTCCATCGAGGAAATGGACTACAATTTTGTTTTCCCATAAACTCTTTGGTATCATCTTGTTCTTCCCTGGTTATGGTCCAACAATGACGATATCGCCGGAAGAGGTTATGCCATTTCGTCTGGGTAACTACTTTTTTCTCCGTTAAACTCCTCATCTGGTAGACCTATTACGTCATCATTATATCCACTTCCCGTAGATTTAGGCTCCATAGGGTAAATCCATCTTTTCCTCGCACTTTCTTATGCCTCCATTGATTAAATGTTATATATTTAGAAACATTTGTCAACTATTATTTCTTTGATGTCGTTTTACCCCTCCTTTCCTTGACTTTTTCCTACCAAAATATATTATAACTAAATAAATAAAGGGGCGTTCTATGATAAAGGTGGGTTTGGTTGGCTGTGGGGTTATTGGGACGGAGATCGCAAAGGCAATAGATAAAGAGATTCCCGTGCTCCGATTGGTGGCTATATGCGATAGGAATGAGGATAAGGAACATCGGCTGATTCAACTTCTGGATAGTAAACCTGTTTTGGCTACCATAGAGGGCGTGATAGAGGCATCGGATTTAGTGATAGAGGCGGCTTCCGCCCAAGTAGTGGGGAGTTTGGCGAGAAAAGTCATCGAAAACGGCAAGGATATTATGATTATGAGTGTAGGGGGGATGGTGGATTATCTTTACCTTTTCGATGAGGCGAGGAAAAGGGGATGTCGGATTTACTTTCCCTCCGGGGCTATCGCTGGTTTGGATGGGGTGAAGGCGGCTAAGGAGGCTCATATAAATTCGGTGACCTTGACGACCTCCAAGCCTCCTTCAGGACTTCGAGGCGCTCCCTATGTAGTGGAGAGGGGAATTGATTTAGAGAACATTAAGGAAAGAACTGTTATTTTTGAAGGCACCTGTAAGGAGGCGGTGAAGGCCTTTCCTAAAAATATAAATGTGGCTGCAAGCTTGAGTTTTGCCGGCATAGGGATAGATAAAACCAAAGTGCGCGTGATAGCTGATCCATCATTGAAGAGAAATGTTCATCATATATCGTTGGAAGGGGATTTTGGAAAGATGGAGACGGAGGTGGAGAACGTTCCCTCTCCATTTAATCCCAAAACCAGCTATTTAGCCGCCTTATCAGCTATTGCCACCTTAAGGGAGATAGCTGATACAATCCACATAGGAACTTAAGTATGAAAAAACGAGGTTAAAATGTTGGATTTGAACCTGGTCAGACCTGTTATCAAAGGAGCCTTGGATGAGGATATAGGAAGGGGAGATATCACCAGTCAGGCTATTATTCCTCCTTCTTCCATAAGCCGGGCGGAAATAGTGGCCCATGAGGAAGGAGTGCTTGCAGGAATAGAGATAGCCAAGGAGGTCTTTCGATTGCTTTCCCCCCGTCATCTTGTTTTTAATAATTCCCTGAAGGATGGAGATCTATTGAGCGATGGCAAGCAGATAATGAGCTTTGAGGCGGATACTTTGGCCATTCTTAAGGGAGAGCGGATAGCCTTGAATTTCCTGCAACGGCTCTCAGGTATTGCCACCTTGACTAAGAAATTTGTGGATCTTGCCTCTCCTTTCGGGGTGAAAATTTTAGATACCAGAAAGACCACACCCAACCTCCGAGCTCTGGAGAAGTACGCGGTGAGAGTAGGCGGAGGGTTTAATCACCGCTTTGGCCTGGATGACGGGATCTTGATCAAGGACAACCATATTAAGATTTTGGGAGGAATAAAGAGGGCGGTGGAGATGGCTCGTCGAAATAACCATCCTTTCTTAAAGATAGAGGTAGAGGTGAACAATATTTCTCAGGTGAAGGAGGCAATGGAATCCGACGTTGATGCCATAATGCTTGATAATATGTCAGAGGAGGCTATAAGAGAGGTAGTAAGCAAAATTCGGGCTCAAAAAAGAAAAACACTTATAGAGGCTTCAGGAGATGTGAATCTGAAAAATGTAGAGAACATCGCCAGAACGGGGGTAGATTTAATCTCCGTGGGCAGGTTAACTCACTCGGTGAAGAGTTTGAATATAAACCTAAAAATAACAAGCGAGAGATGAAGATGGATATGATTGACCTACATATTCACACGATATACTCCGATGGTACTTATACTCCTGAGAAGGTAGTTAGAAAGGCAAAAGAGTTGGGGTTGGTGGCTATTTCTATAACCGATCACGATAGCATCTCCGGATTAGAGGAGGCTATTTCCGTGGGTGAGAAGCTGGGGGTGGAGGTGGTCCCTGGAGTGGAGATGAGCACTGATGTAGGAGAGGACGAGATTCACATTCTCGGTTATTATCTAAACTGGAGGGAAAGCAATTTTTTGTCTCAACTTGAGGAATTTCAAGCTGCCCGGGCCAAACGCAACCAAAAATTGATTAAGAAGTTAGAATCCCTGGGTATGAGAATTAATTATGATGAATTAAAGGGGTTGGCTCCTCGGGGAGTAATTAGCCGTCTTCATATTGCCCGTTTAATGGTAAAAAAGGGATATGTTCCCTCTATAGAGGCTGCCTTTGAGGAGTGGCTAAACCCGGGAAAACCTGCCTATGTGGAAAAGATGAGGGTCTCTCCCTTTCAGGTGATTCAATCGATCTTGAAGGTAGGGGGAATTCCCGTCTTTGCTCATCCCTATTTGTCCCAAAGGGATGACTTAATTCCTGCCCTGGTGAAATCCGGGCTTAAGGGAATAGAGGTCTATCATAGCGCTCATAATGCCCAAGTTGTAGAGCATTATTTAAGGGTAGCCAAGAAGTATCATCTTCTCATCACCGGTGGCTCCGATTGTCACGGAGAAGCCAAGGATGAGATATTGATGGGCAAGGTAGAGGTTCCGGCCTTGCTTTTGATTGAGTTAAAGAAGGCCAAGGAGGAGATGGAGTGCTCAAAGCCTATATAAAGACCTATGGATGTCAGATGAATGAATATGATTCCGAGATAATGGCTGGTTTGTTGAGGGAAAGCAATTATTCTCTTACTCCTAATTTGGAGGAGGCCGACCTTGTCATACTCAATACCTGTTATGTGCGGGAAAAAGTCAAGCAGAAGGTATACAGCAAATTAGGAGAGATCAAGAAGCTAAAGGAGAAAAACCCTCATCTTCTCCTTGGAGTATGTGGCTGTCTTGTTCAGAGGGAACCTGAGGAGGTTTTACAACAGGCTCCTTATGTGGACTTTGTTTTAGGAACGCGTAGCTTCCATAACCTTTCCCTTGTACTCAAGGAAATGAGCAGGGATCACAGGAGAATAATGAGGCTGGAGGAGGAGGCGGTTCCCGAGGGATTGCCAAGGATTAGAAAGCGAAGCTTTAGCGCCTACGTTACCGTAATACGTGGATGCAATAATTTCTGTTCTTACTGCAATGTTCCCTATGTGAGGGGAAGGGAGAGGTCGAGATCGCCGGAAAATATCTTAAGGGAAATCAGGGAGCTATCGTATCAGGGATACAAAGAAGTAATTCTTCTCGGCCAAAATGTAAATTCCTACGGTAAAGATTTAAAAGAAGGGATGGATTTTGCCGATCTTCTAACCGAGGTTAACCGAATAGAGGGGATAGAGAGGATAAGGTTCACCACTTCTCATCCTAAGGATGTAAGTAATAAGTTAATTGAGAGTATGAGGGATTTGGAGAAAGTCTGCGAGCATCTTCACCTTCCCCTTCAAGCAGGGTCTGATAAAATTTTAAGGCGAATGAACAGGGGCTATACGAGACAAGACTATATGGATTTAGTAAGCAGGGTTCGTCAGGCCATTCCTGAGGTTAGCCTTACCACGGACATCATTGTGGGATTTCCAGGAGAGGATGAGGATGATTTCGAGGACACATTGGATATAGTTAAAAAAGTGAGATTTGATGGGGCTTTTACCTTCTGTTATTCTCGCTTGAGGGGAACACTATCAGCTGGGTTTAAGGATCAAATCCCTGAGGAGATAAAGAAAGAGCGCATAAGAAGGTTAATCGATGTCCAGGGGAAAATTATCCAGGAGAGAAACAGATCCCTCATCGGCAAGAAGTTTGAGATATTGGTAGAAGGTGCCTCAAAAAGGAATCCAGATGAGCTTCAGGGAAGGACAAGGGGTAATAAGATGGTGATATTTAAAGGTGGGAGAGATTTAATAGGGAAGCTTATCTCTGTAAAAATAGTGGATAGCAGTCAGTGGGCTTTACGGGGAGAAATCCTCAAGTGTTAAACGCTCTTTTAGTAATTTTAGGTCCAACCGCCGTGGGAAAGACAGAGGTAGCGGTGAGGGCTGCCTTCAAAGCCGTAATGGACGGCAAG
>CAYSEE010000086.1:0-4808 GCA_964429955.1 uncultured Clostridia bacterium
ATTTGAGGGGGACATGCTTCGCATTTCCCCCTCAACGCTTCGCTGCTCCCCCCTAATCAAACTATATCAATCGACTGAGCGAGATGACTGTTTCAACCGATGCCCTTTTACCAGACTCAAGCTTGGGAGGTTTACCTCCTCTGGACAGGATAAACAGGGAAAAGGTGGTAACAATGAATATCACAGTTAACACTATGATAGCCTTCCCCAGAAAGGTAGTTGCTCCTGTAGGGCCAAAAACAGTCCGAACTCCTCCCCCAAAAGCCGCCCCTGTAGAAGCTCCCCTCCCCACCTGGAGGAGAATAGCCATAATCAACAATATACAGACCAATGTATGTATAATTAAGAGAAATCCCATCTTTGCTCCCTTTTAATCTTAAGGACGAGATACTTGAGGAGGACACATCCCCCCCCTCTACAGCTTATAAACGACGGCTACCCTTAACTATTTTGGCAAAGGACTCGGTGTTTAAGCTTGCCCCTCCTACCAGAGCTCCATCAATATCTTCCTCTTTCATCAAACCCTTTATGTTCTCCGGCTTAACGCTTCCTCCATATTGAATGCGGATGAAATTAGCCAACTCCTCTCCATAAAGTTCCTTCAAAATTTTCCTTATAAAACGATGCATCTCGCCGGCCTGAGAGGGAGTAGCCGTCTCCCCTGTGCCTATAGCCCAGACAGGCTCGTAGGCGATGACGACCCTCTTCACCTCTTCAGGACCAATCCCCTGCAAACATTTTCTAACTTGAGCCTCCACAATCTCGGTAGCCCTGCCTGCCTTTCTCTCTTCAAGCTTTTCCCCCACACAGACAACAGGGGTAAATTCAAAGGAAAGGGCCGTCTTGAGCTTCTTATTTATTAACTCATCAGTCTCTCCAAAATATCCTCTTCTCTCGGAATGACCCAGAATTACGTACCTGCATCCGACATCCTGAAGCATAAGGGGGGATATTTCCCCGGTATAGGCTCCTTTTTCCTCATAGTACATATTCTGCGCCCCCAGGCCAATGTTGCTTCCCTGAAGGAGTCCCTGAAGCATCTTTAACGCAGTGAAAGGGGGGAAAATTACTATTTCCACGCCTTCGACACCCTCAAGCTTTGTCTTTAAATCCTCCACAGTATTAATAGCCTCATTTATCGTCTTGTTCATCTTCCAGTTTCCGCCAACAATGGGAACTCGCATCTTTTCCTCCTATTCCTTGTCACTCAATGCCTTCACCCCCGGGAGTATCTTTCCCTCCAAAAACTCAAGGGAAGCACCACCCCCCGTGGAGGTATGGGTCATCCTCTTCTCTAAACCTATCTTCCTTAGGGCCGCGATGGAGTCTCCCCCTCCTACGATAGTTTTAGCCTCCGATTCAGCCAACATCTTCGCTATAGCCTCGGTCCCCTTAGTAAAATCCTCAATCTCGAACATCCCCATAGGGCCGTTCCAGAAAACGGTTCTTGCTTTATGAACAACTTCCCCAAAAAGTTGAACGGTCTTCGGACCTATATCCAGAGCTATCCAATCAGAGGGAATTTCATCCTGTCCTACCACTTTTGTCTCCATCCCCTTCTTCGCCTCCTTAGCTATGATATGGTCAAGAGGGAGATGGATTTTACAACCCTTAAGGGAAGCTTCTTTCATTATCTTTTTTGCCTCATCTATCTTATCATCCTCACAAAGGGATCTTCCTACGGGAATTTCCTTGGCCTTAAGAAATGTATAGGCCATTCCTCCCCCGATAAGAATATCCTGACACCTGTTAAGAAGGCTGCGCAGTACACCTATTTTATCGGATATCTTGGCTCCCCCTAAAATGGATACAAAGGGAGTCTCAGGTTTGGTGAGGATCTTGCCCAGTACCTCAAGTTCCTTCCTCATAAGAAGGCCAGCAGCTGCAGGAAGGAATTTAGCCACTCCTACCGTAGAGGCATGAGCTCGATGAGCAGTCCCAAAGGCATCGTTAACAAAGACATCTGCGAGATCGGCTAACTCCTTGGAAAACTGAGGATCATTTTCTCTCTCTTCTTTATGGAAACGGAGGTTCTCCAAAAGCACAATATCTCCTGGCTTCATCATCCTTACCGTCTTTTTCACTTCTTCTCCCACACAATCATCGAGTTTTACCACCTTCTTTCCTAATAGCTCTTCTAATCTTCTCGCCACAGGGTCGAGTCGCATCTCCTCTATCACCTTTCCCTTGGGTCTTCCTAAGTGAGACATCAAGATCAGGGAAGCGCCCTTCCCTAAAATATATTCAATGGTGGGAAGGGCAGCCCTTATCCTTGTATCGTCGGTAATTTTCCCCTCTTTTAAGGGAACGTTGAAGTCTGCTCGCATTAAAACCCGCTTATTCTTTAAATCTAAATCCTCGACAGATAATTTACTCATCCTTACATCCTCTTAGCAATGTATTCCATCAAGTCCACTAAACGAGAAGAATATCCCCATTCATTATCATACCAGCTAAGCACTTTGACCATATTTCCACCCATCACCCTTGTGGAAAGTCCATCCACAATCGCTGAACAATCGTTTCCCACGATATCTCTGGAAACTATTGGATCCTCGGTATATCCCAATATTCCCTTCAGCTCATTTTCAGAAGCCTTTTTAAGGACGCTGTTTACCTCTTCCACAGTGGTATTCCTCTTGACGATAACGGTAATATCGGAGATGGAGCCATCAGGTGTAGGAACCCGCATCGCCATTCCATCAAACCTTCCCTTCAGAGATGGAATGACCTCCCCTGATGCCTTGGCAGCACCGGTGGTGGTGGGTATAATGGACTGAGCAGCAGCTCGGGCTCTCCTTAAATCCTTATGAGGGAAATCCAGAATTCTTTGATCATTGGTATAAGAGTGAATAGTGGTCATCAACGCTTTCTCTATCCCGAAGTTATCCTCAAGCACCTTCATCACCGGGGTAAGGCTATTAGTGGTGCAGGAAGCCATCGAAATCACATCATGCTTATCAGGATCGTAATCCTCCTCATTCACACCTATGTTAATTACCACATCCACATTAGCGGGAGCGCTGATCAAAACCTTCTTAGCTCCAGCAGAAAGATGCTTTGCCGCACTCTCCTTAGATCGAAACTTCCCCGTGGATTCTAATACTAACTCTACCCCTAAATCCCCCCAGGGAAGCTCAGATGGATCTTTAATTGATAGCACCTTTATCTTCTTCCCATCGATTACTATGTTATCTTCGTCCACCTTTACCTCTCCAGGATAGGTGCCAAAAACAGAATCATACTTGAAAAGATGAGCCAACGTCTTAGCATCGGTCAAATCGTTTACCGCCACCCAATCCAAATCAGCCTTTTTCTTTAGGGCCGCCCTTAAGGTGATCCTTCCAATTCTCCCAAATCCGTTAATCCCAACCTTTACCATCTTTAAATCCTCCTTTAGCTAATTTAATAACTCATCTCTTAGAATACCAAACCTATTCCTTCTGTCAAATAATACATCTCGAAAGATGATCGTACCCCTTATCCTTTAGCTTTATCCTTTTGTCACAGGTCTTCATCAAGCTAACTCCCTCTCTCCTATCAACTACTTCTCCAATTAATGTCGAGGGAAAATCCAATTTCTCCACCACTTTCTTTTTATCGGGAGGGATGGTAAAAAGTAGCTCATAATCCTCCCCTCCGTAAAGAGCCCATTCCAGGGGAGATTTTCCCAATTCCCTGGCCAGGTCTTTTACAAAACGAGATATAGGAATTTTCTCCTCGTAAATAACAGCCCCTACCTTGCTTTCCTCGGCTAAACGAAAAAGATCCGAGGCTAATCCATCGCTAAGGTCAATCATAGCTGTGGCAACTTTTTCCTGAGCTATCTTCTGCCCCTCTTTCAAACGGACGGAGGGCATAAGGTGTTTATTAATAAGAAATTGCCTCACCTCCCTCGACAGCTTCAGATTAGCTCTGTCCAGACAGACTAACCCTGCTTCCGAAGTTCCTAACTCTCCTGTAACGTAGATCAAATCCCCTATTTTTGCCCCTGAGCGAAGGAGGATATTTTCTCTTTTTATCTCTCCTAACAAGGCTATTGTTATAACAAAGGTTGACGAACGAGTTATGTTCCCTCCTATTATGCCTACGTTATGCAGGGAAGCTACCTCCATCAATCCCCGGTATAGATCCCTTATCAGGGAGACATTTTCATCCGGAGATAGGCATAAGGAAACCACGCAATAAGTAGGCCTTCCTCCCATTGCCGCAATGTCAGAAATGTTCACAGCCAATGCCTTCCAGCCTACATAATAAGGAGAGAGGTATTTCCATTTAAAGTGAACGTCTTCCACCAAACTGTCGGTGGTAAGCAAGAGCAACCTCTCCAGAGATATCTCTATAGCCGCTGCGTCATCCCCCATTCCCACAATTGCCCTTCTTTGCGAGCCTTTTAGCTCCTCTCTGAGCCACCCGATGAGCCCAACTTCCCCTATCTCGCTTAATTTCATGGTAAAAACACCTGATTTGGGCGATTAAAATGCCTTCACTGATTCTTTCGGAATAGCGTCCTCTCGCTTTTCAAACATCATCTACCACCCATCAAGATACTTGAGGGGGAACACATCCCCCACGGGCGCTCTTCGCTGCTCCCCCCTATTAAGATATACTGGCGGCAAACTTATCTGCTTTCAACAGGGGAGGCAGTGAGCGAAGCGAGCGTTGGAGGGGAGATTCCGAAGGAATCGTCGAAGACCATTTATTCAGTTGATTATCTCTATGCAACTAATAACTATCAACTGACAACTAATTTTTAGCTGGGGCGGGAGGATTCGAACCTCCGAATGGCGGATCCAAAGTCCGCTGTG
>CAYSEE010000087.1:0-3306 GCA_964429955.1 uncultured Clostridia bacterium
CCGGCTTATGTAGCTTCTATTGAATACGATCCAAATCGTTCGGCAAGAATTGCCCTTCTTCACTATAAAGACGGGGAAAAAAGATATATCATTGCTCCAGCGGATTTGAAGGTAGGGGATGAGGTAATTTCAGGAGAGGAGGTTCCGATCAGATGTGGAAATACTACTTCCTTGAGGAGAATTCCTGAAGGAAGTCTTATTTACAACATTGAGCTGAAGAAAGGCAAGGGGGGACAGTTAGTTCGCTCGGCGGGAACAAGTGCTCAGCTTCTTAATAAGGAGGGAAGATACGCTCAGATTAAGCTTCCTTCAGGTGAGGTTCGTCTAATTCCTTTGGAGTGCAGAGCTACCTTAGGGCAGGTGGGAAATGTGGAGCATGAAAGCATTCAGATTGGCAAGGCTGGCAGATCCAGATGGTTAGGTCGGCGTCCACGTGTTCGAGGAGTGGCAATGAACCCCATAGATCATCCTCATGGAGGGGGAGAGGATCGTGGTCATGTAGGAGGACCTCCCGTTACCCCTTGGGGTAAGCTCACCAAGGGTAAAAAAACTCGTAAGAAGAGAAAATCATCGGATAAGCTAATTGTCCAAAGAAGGAAATAATATAAGAGGTGGGAAATGAGTCGGTCAATTAAAAAGGGTCCGTATGTGGAAGCTTCCTTATTGAAAAAGATTGAAAAAATGAAAAGGGATGGGGTAAAAAAGCCCATTAAAACGTGGTCTCGTCGATCTACAATTATTCCTGATTTTGTGGGTTATACTTTTTCTATCCATAACGGTAAGGATTTCAACAGTGTTTACATTACTGAGGATATGGTAGGGCATAAATTGGGTGAGTTCGCTCCTACGCGAAGATTTACTCATCATGGAGCCCATACCAAACGGACTATATCACCGAAATAGTAAAACGTAGGACGTGAAAGGTGAAATGTGAGACGTAAAAAACGAGAAGGGCTAAGGTTTTTACTTCTTACGTTTTACTTTTTACGTTTTACTTCTCACATCTCACGTTAGAAGGGGGTAAGGAATGGAAGTTAGGGCAATGGGGAAATATATTCGTGTTTCTCCTCTTAAATTAAAGAAGGTGGCTGATCTCGTCCAGGGAAAGCCTGTAGAGGAAGCAATGAACATTTTAAATTTTATCCAAAAGAAAAATGCTCGAGAGATGACAAAAGTGCTAAAATCGGCTTTAGCCAATGCTCGAAATAATTTTGGCTTAGACTCAAGTGCTCTTTATGTGAAAAACGCCATTATAAATAAAGGACCTGTCTTTAAGAGAGTAAGACCTCGGGCAAGGGGACGCGCAGATTTAATAAGAAAGAGGACTTCGCATATTACTATAGTTCTCGAATCTGAGTAGTTTTAGCATAGAAATTGATAATCCATACCCAATAGAGGGGAGGTTAGTCAGTGGGGCAAAAAGTTAATCCAGAAGGTTTAAGATTAGGGATAATTAAGGATTGGGCAAGCAAGTGGTATGAGGAAAAAAAATATGCTCAGTATTTACATGAAGATTTGAAAATTCGCCAATTTCTTCAAAATAGGTTCAAAAGGGCTAATGTTTCAAGGATATTAATAGAAAGAGCTGTTGATAAGTTACGGATAACTATCTTTGCCGCCCGTCCTGGTATTATTATTGGAAGAAAAGGGGAAACAATCGAAGTGGTAAAAGAAGATCTGGAAAAATTAGTAAACAACAACAAGATTTTTCTGAACGTCCAGGAGGTAAGTCAACCGGAGCTAAATGCACAATTAGTAGCTGAGAGAATAGCTTTCCAGTTGGAAAGAAGGGTAGGGGCGAAAAGAGCAATGAGAGAGGCTATCTCGCGTATAATGGAATTAGGAGCGCGAGGAGTTAGGATTGCTTGCAAGGGAAGGATCGGAGGAGCGGAGATAGCCCGAAAGGAGTGGATGAAAGAGGGGAGGGTGCCTTTACATACTCTGAGAGCAGATATTGATTACGGATCTGCTACTGCTCATACGACTTATGGATGTGTAGGGGTAAAGGTGTGGATATACAAGGGAGAGATCCTACCCGCTTTGGGTGATAAGGAGAAGTCCGAAGATGAAACTACAGCCAAAAAGGGTTAAGTATAGAAAAAGTCAAAGAGGTAGAATGAAGGGCAAGGCCTCCCGAGGGGCGAAATTAAATTTCGGAGAATATGGTTTGATGGCCCAGGAGTGTGGATGGCTAACTGCTCGTCAGATAGAAGCAACGAGAATTACTATTATTCGCTCTATAGGAGGTGAAGGACGTCTTTGGATCAGAGTTTTTCCCCATAAGTCGGTTACCCAAAAACCTCTTGAAACTCGAATGGGCAAGGGAAAGGGAGAACCTGCCTTTTGGGTAGCAGTGATACAACCCGGAAGGATTCTTTTCGAAGTAGCCGGAGTAAGTGAGGAAAAAGCTGAGGAGGCCTTCCGTTTAGCTTCTCATAAGCTTCCCTTTAAGACAAAAATTATTTCCTCTGATAAGGATTTATTATGATGGAATTAAACGAACTGGTGAATTTATCTGAAAAGGACCTTCATCAACATCTTAAGAATTTTAAGGCTGAGCTGTTCAACCTAAGGGTACAGGCAGCTCAGGGACGTATGGCTGATTCATCCCGTGTTAAAAAGGTTAAAAAAACCATAGCTCGCATAAAGACTTTGCTCCGGGAAAAGGAACTTGGGTTAAGGAGAGAGAAGATTGAATAAAAATAGGAAAGAAAGAGTAGGAGAGATCATATCTGATAAGATGGATAAAACAGTGGTGGTGGCTGTTAGGCGTGAATTTATTCATCCCTTGTATGGTAAGAGGATAAGGAAAATAAAGAAGGTAAAAGCTCATGATGAAAAAAATAGGTGTCAGGTGGGCGATGTGGTAAAGATAGTGGAGACCAGACCTTTAAGCAGGGAAAAACACTGGCGTGTAACTGAGATTGTAAAAAGAGGGGAATAGATGATTCAACCACAGACTTATCTTGTAGTTGCTGATAATACAGGGGTAAAGAAAATAATGTGCATAAGGGTAATGGGGGGGTCTTCACGCCGTTATGCCCGAATAGGGGATATAATAATAGCTTCGGTGAAAAAGGCCATTCCCACGAGCGAAATAAAAAAAGGTGAGGTGGTTAAGGCAGTGGTTGTCCGGACAAAAAAAGAGCTTCGAAGAAAGGACGGTTCTTATATAAGGTTTAGTGAAAACGCGGCGGTGCTGATCGATGCTGCAGGAAATCCACGAGGGACGAGAATTTTTGGACCGGTGACGAGAGAACTTAGAGAAAAAAAACCAGAAGAAATCATTCGTCATGCTGTTTCCGG
>CAYSEE010000087.1:3316-4796 GCA_964429955.1 uncultured Clostridia bacterium
GCCCCCGAGGTCTTGTAACACAGAGGTAAAGTGTATGAGCAAAATAAAAGTAGGTGATGAGGTAACGATTCTTTCCGGTAAGGACAAAGGCAAGCAAGGCAAGGTGATTGAAATAATTCCCAGAGAGGGCAAATTGGTTGTAGAGGGAGCCAATATCGTCAAAAGGCATATCAGGCCTACTCGAAGAGGCCAGGAAAGTGGGATAGTGGAAAAAGAGGCTCCTATTTATATTAGCAAAGTGATGCTAATATGTCCTCGCTGTGGAAAAAGAACCAGGGTAGGGATGAAGATTTTAAAAAAAGCATTGGAAAAAGAGGAAAAATTGAGATTTTGCAAAAAATGTGGGGAAATAATAGATTGAGATATTTGAGAGAGGAATGTGCTATGGCTATATTAAAAGAGATTTATGAGAAAAAAGTTGTTCCCTCGATGGTTAAAAAATTTGGCTATAAGAATCCTATGCAGGTTCCCAAAATCATTAAGGTATGTGTTAATATGGGGGTAGGCAGTGCCAAGAAGGACCCTAAATTACTTGATGCGGCTAAGAAAAATCTTGCTTTAATTACTGGTCAGCAACCTCTGGTTACGCGAGCTAAAAAGTCCATTGCTGGCTTTAACCTGAGGAAAAATGTTCCTATAGGTTGTAAGGTTACCTTGAGAAGAGAGAGAATGTATGAGTTTTTATATAAGCTATTTAACCTGGCTATCCCCAGAATCAAGGATTTTCGAGGTATATCTTTAAAGGGATTTGATCATAGGGGTAATTTTACCTTAGGATTACAAGATCATTTAATTTTTCCCGAAGCTGAGTATGGAGAAGTAAGCAAGACACAGGGATTATCTATAACCATAGTGACGACAGCTAAAAAAGATGAGGAAGCTCAAGAGTTGCTTACTTGTTTGGGAATGCCCTTTAGAAAAAATTAACTACTGAGGAAAGAGAAGATGGCAAGGAAATGTCTGATTGAGAAGGCCAAAAGGGATCCAAAGTTTAAAGTTCGTTTTCGTAATAGATGCAAAATTTGCGGACGCCCCAGAGGCTATATGAGGAAATTTGAGATGTGCAGGATTTGTTTTCGCCGATTAGTTCATCAGGGAAATGTTCCCGGAGTAAAGAAAGCCAGTTGGTAAGGAGAATAAAAATGCTAAGCGATCCAATTGCTGATATGTTAACCCGGATTAGAAATGCTAATCTGCTTTCCAAACCCAAAGTTGAACTTCCAAGCTCTAATATAAAAGAGGCTATGGCTCATATTTTAAAGAGGGAGGGCTTTATAAGGGGCTATAGGGTTGGATTGAGAAAAAAAAAGAAAATGCTGGAGATATATTTAAAATATTCAGATGATGGCAAAAGAACGATAACTCACTTGGAACGTGTGAGCAAGCCAGGTAGGCGAAGATACGTTAAAAAGGATGAGATACCGAAAGTATTGAACGGAGCAGGGATCTGTATTATCTCTACTCCCCAGGGAATTGTTAC
>CAYSEE010000088.1:0-4760 GCA_964429955.1 uncultured Clostridia bacterium
AGGATAAAAAGGATGAACCTCGTGTGCCCATTGCAGCGAAGTTAGTAGCTAATTTAATCACCGTTGCCGGGGCGGATAGGGTGCTCACCATGGATCTTCATAGTCCACAAATTCAGGGCTTTTTTGATATAAAGGTAGACCATCTCTTTGCCGCTCCTGTGATAATCGAGTATTTCAAGAAAAAAAACCTCAAAGATCTGGTAGTTCTCTCTCCCGATGTAGGGGGAATGATAAGAGCTCGTGCTTACGCAAAGAGGCTAAAAGCTCCTTTAGCTGTTATAGATAAGAGAAGGCCAATGGCCAATAAGGCTGAGGTGATGCATGTAGTGGGAGAGGTGAAGGGAAAGGATGTCCTCATTGTTGATGATATGGTGGATACAGGGGGAACATTGCTCGCAGCGGCGAATGCCTTGAAAAGGGAAGGGGCAAAGGATATCTATGCCAGTTGTACCCATCCTGTCCTCTCAGGAGATGCCTTTCAGAGAATATACGATTCTCCTTTAAAGGAGATAGTAATCACTGATACCATTCCCTTAAAGAGGGAGAAAGGAAACAGTAAGATCAGGGTTCTTTCGGTATCTTCTTTATTGGGGGAAGCTATAAAACGCATTCACGAAAACAAATCAGTAAGCTCCTTATTCATATAGGGCAGTCTCGCTTTACAACATTTAAAGCTACTACCTACCACCCTGCCTAACATATTATACGAGGAGAATTTAAATGGAGGAACCTAAATTAAGGGCAAAGATAAGAGATAAGATGGGCAAGGGTTATGCACGAAAGTTGAGGAAGAGGGGGAGTTTGCCCGCCATTCTTTACGGGCGTCACCTTAGGGAAAGCATACCCTTAGAGATAGAGATGGAAGAACTGCGGCAATTTCTTTCTCTACATCCCGCTGCCAGGGAGAAGGTTTTCACTTTGAATTTGATTGATCAAAAAGCAAATGAGAAGCGAGAAGTGATAATCAAGAGCTTTCAGAGAGATCCTGTGAAAAGAGAGCTTCAACACATTGACTTTTACGAGATCACCAGAGGAGAGAAGATAACCACTGTCGTTCCTCTATCCTTCGTAGGCAAAGCCCAGGGAGTAAAGAGAGGAGGTATTGTGGAGTATTTACAACGAGAAGTAGAAATTGAGTGTTTCCCCAGAGATATTCCGACCACTATAGAGGTGGATTTGACCCCTCTGGATATAGGTGACTCCCTTAGCGTGAAGGATTTGAAGGTGCCCTCAAAGATAAAGATTCTCACCTATCCCGAGGAGAGAATTGTTTCAATTGTACCCCCTGCCAGGAGGGAAGAGGTAGAGGAGGAAGTAAAAGCAGCCCCAGAGGAAGTAGAAGTGGTAGGCAAGAAGGAAAAAGAGGCGGAGGTTTCCGGCCAGGAGACATCCAAGAAGGAGGAAAGCAAGACCAAGGAATGAGGTTAATATTCGGGTTAGGAAACCCAGGAAGGGATTATACCCATACCAGACATAATGTGGGATTTATGGTCATAGATAATATTTCCAAAAAATATAAAATTCACCTTAATGTTTATAGGTTCCAGGCCTTGATAGGAGAGGGGAGGATAGAAGAAGAAAGGGTAATTTTGGCCAAGCCCCTTACCTTTGTGAATGAAGCAGGTAGGTCTCTTTACCAAATTAAAGAGGGGTATCAAATAGAGCCATCGAAGATGATAATAATAAGCGATGATGTGGATCTGAAGTTGGGGAAGCTTCGTATTGCAAGTAAAGGAGGAGATGGAGGACACAAGGGACTGAGGTCCATTATTGAGTCCTTGCAGACAAGGGAAATTCCTCGCCTCCGAGTAGGAATTGGCAGACCTGAGGGTGAGATGGAATTGAGGGATTATGTATTAGAGGAATTTACTCCTCCACAAAGACAGGTAATTGAAGAGGCTATAGAAAGAGCCAGTCAGGCGATAAGGGTGATGATCACTCAAGGAATACAAGAAGCAATGAGGGAATACAACTAAAGGAGGAAAATGAATATGCTACACGTTTTATGTTCGATAGGAGCGGGAGCGATAGGACTTATAGGGGTTGCTTTTTTGGTAAGAAGCATCCTTAAGGCAAATCCAGGGAATGAACTGATGCGGGAGCTGTCCAGGACCATTCAGGCAGGAGCGAAGACGTTCCTTTACAGGGAATACAAAGCGGTAGCGGTAGTGGTGATTATTGTGGCTGCTTTCCTGACTATGGCTCCCCTTTTTGGACATAAGGTTGAGGTTAACTGGCAGACCGCTATCTCCTTTGTCATAGGGGTAATTTGTTCAGCTTTAGCTGGATGGATTGGGATGAGCGTGGCCACCAGGGCCAATAGCAGGACTACCCAGGCAGCTAAGGAAGGCCTAAAGCCAGCTCTGAACATTTCCTTCTCCGCCGGGGCGGTAACTGGTTTATCCATAGTTTGTGTGGCCTTTTTGGGACTGGTGGTCGTTTATCTCTTATTTAAGGGAAAGCCCGTTATCATTAATGGATATGCTATGGGGGCTTCCTTGATGGCCTTATTTGCTCGAGCAGGAGGGGGAATCTATACTAAGGGAGCGGATATGGGAGCGGATCTGGTGGGAAAGGTGGAGGCAGGAATTCCCGAGGATGACCCTCGCAATCCGGCCGTCATTGCCGACAACGTAGGGGACAATGTAGGTGATGTCGCCGGATTAGGGGCAGACCTTCTTGAATCCTATGTGGAATCCATAATTGCTACCTTAGCCATTGCCTCCAGCTTAGCCCTTATTTCCCTGACTTACCTTCCCTTTTATTTAGCCGCCTGGGGAATTATCTCCTCCCTCATCGGGGTTATGTGGGTTAAGATGGCCAGGATTAAAGACCCCCAGAGTGCGTTAAACAGCGGAACTTATTTGGCCGCTGTCTTGATGGTAGTTGGTTCCTACTTCATCGTCAAAAAGGCAGGGATAGCCTATCAAAATTACTCCGCTTTGGGCCCATTTTGGGCCATCATTGCCGGGGTTATCTCAGGTCTCATCATAGCAGAGGTGAGCGTGTATTATAGTTCCAGTAAGTACAAGCCTGTCAGGGATTTAGCTAATTCTGCTCAGAGTGGTCCTGCTGTGGTGGTGGTAAATGGACTGGCCCTGGGGATGTTGTCTACTGTGGTTCCCATAATAGTTATCGCTGTGGCCACCTTGGTTGGATTCCACTTTGCAGGGATGTATGGGGTAGCTACAGCTGCTTTGGGCATGCTTTCCATTTTGGGAATAACTTTGGCTGTTGATTCATATGGGCCCGTGGCAGATAATGCAGGAGGCATCGCTGAGATGGCTCATCTTCCGTCCAGCGTTCGTGAGGTTACCGATAAGTTGGATGCAGTGGGAAATACTACTGCTGCCATTGGTAAGGGATTTGCTATCGGCTCGGCCGCCTTTGCTGCCTTAGGATTGATTACCGCTTATCTGGCCACCATAAACGCCATTTCTTCTCACCCTCTCTCCCTTTCTCTTACAGATCCCAAACTCATCGCTGGCCTGTTAATAGGGGGGATGGTTCCCTATCTTTATGGCTCTCTATTGGCCACAGGGGTGGGAAAGATAGCCTTTAAGGTAGTAGAGGAGGTGAGAAGGCAGTTTAGGGAGATTCCCGGGATAATGGAGGGAAAGGGGAAGGCAGATCCCAGCAAGTGTGTGGATATAGCCGCCCGGGGGGCGTTAAGGGCGATGATGCTTCCGGGAATTCTGGCCATAGTTATCCCCATAGCCATTGGCTTTTCCCTGGGCCCGGTAACTTTGGGGGGATTACTTGTAGGTGCCTTGGTGGTGGGTCTTCCCTTAGGGATTCAAACAGCTAACAGCGGGGCTTCTATGGATAACGCTAAAAAATACATTGAGGAAGGAAACTTAGGTGGAAAGGGCTCTGAGGCTCATAAGGCATCAGTGGTAGGGGACACAGTGGGAGATCCCTTGAAGGATACGGTTGGTCCCTCAATCAACATTCTCATCAAGTTGATGTCGGTGATTTCCTTAGTATTGGCCCCTGTAATTATGGTATTGCATTAAGTTAGCCTTTAGTTTTTAGTCCCTGGTTCTTAGTTGAAAATTAGAGTGCAGTAGCTTGCTACTGCGTATGATGGGAGAGGGTGCTTGGTTGCTTGCTTCTTCCTTAAGGGGGATAAAGTGGCAAAGACTGTAAGGAGGCCAGCGGTAGCGGGTAGCTTCTATGAGGGGACGGAAGGGGCTTTAAGAAGGCAGATTGAGGACTGTTATACTCATTCCTTAGGCCCGGGAAGGGTGCCCAGCTTATCCTCGAAGAAAGAGGGAAATATTTTGGGGCTGATCAGTCCTCATGCTGGTTATGTTTACTCCGGTCCCGTGGCTGCTTGGGGTTTTTACCAGGTGATCGAGGAGGAAGTTCCCGAAGTTGTGGTTATCCTGGGTCCCAATCATCGTGGATTTGGCGCACCGGTGGCTATAATGCCCAAAGGAGAGTGGGAAACTCCTCTGGGAAAAGTTAAGATAGATGAGGAGTTAGCAGGAAAGATAATCACTACCTTGCCTCTTATCGAGCCCGATGAGGCAGCTCATCGGATGGAGCACTCCTTGGAGGTTCAGCTCCCTTTCCTTCAATACGGCTACGGTGAGAATCTTAAAATAATTCCCATCTGTATGATGCGACAGGATCTGAGAACCAGCCGGAGAGTAGGGGAAGCGTTGGCCAACACGCTTGAGGGAAAAAATGGCCTGATCATTGCCAGCACAGATCTTACTCACTATCAACCAGGAGAATTAGCGGAAAAACAGGAT
>CAYSEE010000089.1:0-4725 GCA_964429955.1 uncultured Clostridia bacterium
GCAGGCCCGGCAGGACTCGAACCCGCAACCGCCGGATTTGGAGTCCGGTGCTCTAGCCACTTGAGCTACGGACCTATTTCTCCTTGTGAAGTGTATGTTTACGACACCTCTTACAAAACTTCTTAAGAGCTAAGGAAGAGGTTTTCTTGTTTCTGGTAGTGGTGTAATTTCTTCTCTTGCATTTCGTGCAAATAAGGGTGACTATCAATTTTCTCTCCTACTCGACTATTTTACTTACCACTCCTGCTCCTACTGTATGTCCTCCCTCTCTTATGGCAAATCTCGAACCTTGTTCCATAGCTACAGGCACAATAAGTTTCACGGTTAACTTCACATTATCTCCGGGCATCACCATCTCCACTCCCTCTGGTAGGCTAACATCCCCGGTTATATCCGAAGTTCTAAAGTAAAATTGGGGACGGTAACCCTCAAAGAAAGGAGTATGTCGTCCACCCTCTTCCTTAGTCAAAATATACGTCTGTGCCTCGAATTTAGTATGAGGAGTTATGCTACCCGGGGCAGCGAGGACTTGTCCTCTTTCCACCTCATCCTTTTCTATTCCCCGGAGAAGCACCCCAATGTTATCTCCTGCTTGAGCCTCATCCAAGGTTTTTCTAAACATCTCTATCCCCGTGGCCACTGTTTTCTTAATCTCACTGGACATCCCTACAATCTCCACAGGATCCCCTAACTTCAGTTTTCCTCTCTCTACCCTCCCCGTGACTACCGTACCTCTCCCGGTAATAGTGAAAACATCCTCTATGGACAGCAAGAAGGGTTTATCCACCTCTCTGGTAGGGAGGGGAATATATTCATCAACTGCCTTCAATAACTTGAGTATAGGAGAACACTTTGGGCAATCCTCTTTCCCACAAGCGCAGTTGAGAGCCTGTAGAGCTGAACCAGAGATTACCGGCACATCATCTCCTGGAAAGTTATACTTCGATAAAAGCTCTCGCACTTCCAATTCCACCAATTCCAATAACTCTTTATCCTCTACTTGATCTACTTTGTTGAGAAAGACCACCATAGCGGGAACATTTACCTGACGAGCAAGAAGAATATGTTCCCTTGTCTGAGGCATAGCTCCGTCGGCAGCGGATACCACAAGAATAGCCCCATCCATTTGTGCCGCACCCGTGATCATATTCTTGATATAATCAGCGTGTCCTGGACAATCTATATGAGCATAATGTCTATTCTCCGTCTCGTACTCAGCATGATAAATGCTGATCGTTAAACCTCTCTCTTTTTCCTCTGGAGCGTTATCTATTTCATCTAAGGTCTTAGGCTCAGACAGCCCCCTCTTGGACAAAATCTGGGTAATGGCTGCTGTAAGAGTGGTCTTTCCATGATCCACATGCCCAATAGTCCCGATATTAAGATGAGGTTTTGTCCGCACAAATTTTTCCCGTGCCATTTTTTCTCTCCTTTTTCTTCCCTCCTTAATGGGGAAATCCAAAATTATTTATTTTACAATAAACCTTAACAAGATACTTGAGGGGGACATGCTCCGCATTTCCCCCTCAACGGCCCGATCGGCTAAGCCGACCCTCGCTTCGCTCGGGCAAGTCGGGCCTGCTCCCCCTTTATTAATTTCTCGTTCACATAAGTGTTGGTTAATATAGTCCAAAGAAATTTATTATTGAAACTCGATACCTCAAAAGAGCCCATGACCGGACTTGAACCGGTGACCTCATCCTTACCAAGGATGTGCTCTTCCCTCTGAGCTACATGGGCACAGTGGGGAGGGATGGATTCGAACCACCGTAGGCAACGCCAGCGGGTTTACAGCCCGCCCCATTTGGCCACTCTGGCACCTCCCCCTTAGTAAGGTTAAAAATCACCTTACTTATGCTTCTCCTCCAACTTCGCCTGCGCAGCAGATAAACGAGCAATGGGAACTCTATAGGGAGAACAACTTACATAGTCCATCCCCACGCGATAACAGAATTTAACCGAGGAGGGTTCTCCTCCGTGCTCTCCACAGATACCCACTTCTAAATCCTTGTTTGTCTTACGTCCTCCCTCTGTTCCTATACGCACTAATTTCCCCACTCCTTCCTGATCCAATACTTGGAAAGGATCATCCTTTAGTATCTTCTTTTCCAGGTATAGGGGGATAAATTTGCCTTCCGCATCATCCCGGCTAAAACCAAAGGTGGTTTGTGTTAAGTCGTTGGTCCCAAAGGAGAAAAAGTCGGCAACCTCGGCAATTTTATCAGCACACAAGGCAGCACGAGGAAGCTCTATCATTGTGCCTATTTTATACTCAAAATGGACCTTTTTTTCCTTCATTATCCTCTCAGCCACCTTGGTGATTTCCCCTCGAAGAATGGATAATTCTCTTTCATTGGCGACTAAGGGAATCATAACTTCTGGATAAACTTCAATACCCTCTTGGACCAATTCTGCTGCTGCCTCAAAAATTGCCCTTGCCTGCATATTGTAAACTTCAGGGAAAGTAATCCCTAATCTGCAGCCCCTATGTCCCAACATGGGGTTCATCTCACGTAAGGCTGTTACTCTTTCTAAAATTTTCTCTTTTTCAGCGATCTCCCTCTCATCCCTGCCTTTTAAACGAAGTGTATTAATTTCCACCAATAAATTCTCATAATTAGGTAAAAACTCGTGGAGGGGTGGATCAAGAAGACGAATGATAACTGGCAAGCCCTTCATTTCTCTTAAAATTCCCTTAAAATCCCCTCTTTGCATAGGCTCCAATTTCTCTAATGCTTCCTTCCTTTCCTCCTCACTTTCGGCCATAATCATCTTTTGCACAAAGGGAAGCCTATCTTCGCCAAAAAACATATGCTCAGTGCGACAGAGCCCTATTCCCTCTGCTCCCATCTGGCGGGCTACCCTTGCATCCTTAGGAGTATCCGCATTAGCCCTCACTCCAAGGGTTCTCACCTCATCCGCCCATTTCATAAGAGTTTCAAAATCGCCGCTTAGCTCAGGTTCAAGCATGGGCACCCTGCCCTCTATCACCTCTCCCGTAGTGCCGTCTAAAGTAATAAAATCACCCTCTTTGAAAACACGACCATTTACGATAAATTTCCTCTCCCTTTCCTCTACCTGGATAGCTTCACACCCAGCTACACAACATTTTCCCATACCTCTGGCCACAACAGCGGCGTGTGAGGTCATCCCTCCTCGAGCAGTGAGAATGCCCTGGGAGGCTGCCATTCCATGGATGTCCTCTGGAGAGGTTTCCCGTCGAACCAAAATTACCTTATCTCCATTTTTCGCCAACTCCACTGCTCTATCCGCAGTAAAAACTACCATACCCGTAGCTGCCCCCGGGGAAGCGGGTAGTCCCTTTGCCAGCACATTAATCTTTGCCTCTGGATCAATGCGTCGATGAAGTAGTTGATTCAATTGGCTGGGCTCTACTCGCATTAAAGCCTCTTCCTTTGTAATCAACCCCTCTTTAACCATATCACAAGCTATTTTTACCGCTGCTTGAGCAGTCCGTTTCCCCGCTCTTGTTTGAAGAAGATAAAGCTTACCTTTTTCTATGGTAAACTCGAAATCCTGGACATCCCTATAATGCTTTTCTAATTTTTGAGTAATCTCCCATAGTTCCTGATAAATCCGAGGCATATTCTCTTTTAATCTGGATAGAGGCTGAGGGGTTCTTATTCCCGCAACTACATCCTCGCCCTGAGCGTTGAGCAGATATTCTCCGTAAAGTTCCTTTTCTCCTGTAGCGGGATTTCTCGTAAATCCAACCCCTGTACCAGAATCATTTCCCATATTCCCAAATACCATGGCCTGAACATTCACCGCCGTTCCCCAATCATCAGAGATCTTATTGATCTTACGATAATTAATAGCCCTTTTATTGTTCCAGGAAGCAAAAACAGCGTCTCTTGCCATATCCAGCTGTTTAAAGGGATCTTGCGGAAATTCGCTTCCTTTCTCCTTTTTTATTAGTTCCTTAAAAGAGCTTACCAATTCCTTTAAATCCTCAGCAGTTAAATCAATGTCCTCTTTTATATTTCTACTTTTTTTCTTCTCCTCTATCAGTTCTTCGAACTTTCTTTCCTCTACTCCTAAAACGACGTTTCCAAACATCTGCACAAGCCTGCGATAGGCATCGTAAGCAAAGCGCTCATTTTGTGTTTGCTTAACCAATCCATTTACGGCAACATCATTTAAACCCAGGTTAAGAACAGTATCCATCATCCCGGGCATAGAGATTCTCGCTCCCGACCGAACGGAGACGAGAAGGGGATTATCAGTATCTCCAAACTTCTTTCCTGTCTCTTCCTCTAATTTAGCCAAGTTTTCCCTTATCTCCTCCTCTAAATCCTCCGGGTATTTGCCCTCTTTTGTATAATATGTACATACTTCCGTGGTGATGGTAAAGCCAGGAGGAACAGAAATACCTAAATTGGCCATTTCTGCAAGGTTAGCTCCCTTGCCTCCCAACAAGTTTCTCATCTTTGCTGACCCGTCTGCCTTACCCTTTGCAAAAAAATAAACATACCTCCCCATTTTTTCTCCTTTTTGAACTTTTTCCGTATATTTTTTCTTAACTATTGGCTGGCTTTGGTTTTATCACTCCTTGTGAAAGTTCTTTTATTATACCAACCTTTGATTTTAAGTCAAGTATACAAAGTGTAAATTTTTAGTCAAGTAGTATACTCAACTTTAATTCCAAGTCAAGGATTGGGTTAAACCCAATATAGGTAGCCTATAAGGCTACGTTTACCTACG
>CAYSEE010000090.1:0-4638 GCA_964429955.1 uncultured Clostridia bacterium
CATCATAGATGAGAGAGGGAATATGCTCTTCGGCGGGGGAAAAGAAGGTTCTTATCTTAGCACCTCCCAGTTAGAACTGAAAAAGAGCATAGAACAATATCTTACGGACAAGATCAGTTCTTTGTTAACTCCTGTATTGGGACCGAACAAGGTCGTAGCCAGGGTAAATGCTGAGTTAAATTTCGATCGTATCCAACGAACCGAGGAAAAATACAATCCAAAGGGGAAGGTGGTTCAGAGCGAAATTAGAGATGAGGAATTGAAACGAGGCATTACCTCCATCATCGGGGGAGTGCCAGGGGTAAAATCAAATATTGGGGAGACAACTTCCTCCTCAAGTAATACAACTCCCCAGGAGGAAAGAAGGGAAAAGAGCAGTGTTCAATACGCCTTAGATAAGACGATAGAACACATTGTGAGGGAAGCAGGGAATATAGAGAAGCTATCCATAGCGGTGATGATAGATGGAACCTATAAAATCACCGAGGACGGAAAAAAAGAATATATTTCGCGGACCGATGAGGAAATGAACAAGTTCACCTCCATCATCAAGACAGCAACAGGTTATGATGAGAGCCGAGGAGATACAATCACCGTGACCAATGTAGCATTTGATACATCATACCAGGAGAAAGAAAGATTATCTATGGAAAAATTAGCCAGACAGGAATTTTTAAAATATCTTATCAAATACATCTTAATTGGAGTAAGCATCTTAATTCTCTTCCTCATTCTAAGATCCTTACTCAGGGGAATATCGCTTGAAAAGAAAAAAAGAGAGATAACCCCTGCCGAAGAGGCAGTAAAAAAGAAAAAAGAAGCAATTCTCTCGGAGGAAGAATTGATAAGAAGACAGATTTCCGAACTTGTGGAGAAGAACTCCGACGAAGCAGTGCAAATACTCAGAATTTGGCTAAGGGAGGGCAAAAATGGAGATAGGCTTAGAAAATCTTACGGGTAAGCAAAAGGCAGCTATCCTTTTAATTTCATTGGGTCCAGATAAAGCGGCTTCAATCCTTAAGAAGCTGCGAGAGGATGAGATAGAAATATTAACCGAGGAAATATCGAAATGGGATAATATTCCTCCGGAGCTTAGCAGAAAGGTGCGTGAGGAGTTTTATCAAATGAGCTCAGCCGCCCAATACATCAATCAGGGGGGAGAGAAATATGCCAGAGAAACCTTAAGACGAGCCTTAGGAGACCACAAGGCTATCGAGATTATAAATCGTCTACGAGGCACCTCCGAAAGTTCCCCCTTTGGCATTCTTAAAAATATTAATCCAGAGCAGCTGTTCGAGCTTATCCAATCAGAGCATCCTCAGACCATTGCCCTTGTCCTCTCTTATCTAAATCCAGAGCAGGCGGCAACTGTCCTTTCTTCTTTTCCTGAGGAAAAAAGGCTTCAGATAATAAATAGAATTGTCAGTATCGAGCAAATATCCCCCGAGGTAGCCAAACAAGTTGAAGAGGTGTTAAAGAAAAATCTTTTCTCCGCAAGATTTAAGGAAGAAAGGTTTCAGATAGGTGGAGTTAAGACTGCGGCGGAGATCTTAAATCACGTGAACAGGTCCATCGAAAAAGATATCTTAGGATCTTTGGAGAAACAAAATCCATCGTTGACGGAGGAGATCAAGAAGCTAATGTTCGTCTTTGATGATATGACCCTCGTGGAAGATCGTTCCTTACAGCGGGCATTAAGGGAGATAGACACCAAAGACCTCGCTTTAGCTCTTAAAGGAGCGGATAACGAAATTAAGGAGAAGTTCTTTAGAAATATGTCCTCCAGAGCTGTGGAGACAATTAAGGAGGATATAGAGTTTATGGGACCAGTGAGATTGCGCGATGTAGAGGCAGCGCAACAAAAGATTGTGAATGTAATCAGAAGATTAGAGGAAAAGGGAGAGGTGATAATTGCCGGCAGAGGAGGAAAGGAGGAAGAGATAATTGTTTAAAATCAAATTTTTCGCACCATTAAAAAATGCTCGCTGGATTCCCGGATCATCCAGAGAAAAACCTTCCCCCTTGAATTCTTCAAGGGAGAAAAACACTCATAACTACCAAAATCCTCAAAGGAAAAGTTTTTATTCGCAAGGTCTTGTTAAAAAACAGAAAGAGGAGGGGAAGGAGATCGAAACAGCCATAGGGATGTTAAAAAAGGCAATCAATGAGATAGAGCTTGAGAAACGAAAGATGATTGCAGAAGGTGAAAGGGAAATATTGAAAATGGTTTTAGCGATTGCCAGAAAGGTAATTAAGAAGGAAATAGAGGTGGATTCGGATATCATCCTGAGGGTAACAAAGGATGCCCTTAGACAGGTAGCAGATGCCCAAAAAATAGTGATCAAGGTCAATCCTCTGGACTGGAAAAGGATAAAAGAGGTAGAAAAGGAACTCTTACCTCGAGGGAGTAACGGAAACACCATCCAGGTAGAGATGGACGAAAGCATCAAGCGAGGAGGATGTATCATAAACACCGAAAGAGAAACCATAGATGCTCGAATTGATCAACAAATAAGGGAAATAGAAAAAGCCTTGATGGAGATCGAAGGTGAATAATTATCCTTCTTACTTGCAGGCTATAGAAAGAACAGACCCCATTAAAGTAGAGGGAAAGGTAACTCGTGCCGTGGGTTCGGTGATAGAATCCTTAGGACCGACCGCCTCCATAGGAGAGATATGTCATCTCTATTCTCAGGATGGGGAAAGAAGCATCCGAGCTGAAGTGGTGGGGTTTAAAGATAATAAAATTTTATTGATGCCCATAGAAGAAATACAAGGAATAAGAACGGGGACGACAACGATAGCTACCGGACAACCTCTTATAATAAAGGTGGGAGAAAAACTTTTAGGAAGGGTGGTAAACGGATTGGGAGAGCCCATTGATGGGAAGGGACCTTTATGGGCAAGGGAAGAACGTCCCATATATACCGCTCCTACCTCACCCTTAAAGCGTCGGAGAATTAAGGAGCCATTATCCGTAGGAATAAGAGCTATAGACGGCCTCCTTACCTGTGGCAAGGGACAGAGATTGGGAATATTTGCCGGAAGCGGAGTGGGAAAAAGTTTGCTTCTGGGAAGAATGGCTAAGTATTCTCAGGCTGATGTAAACATCATCGCTCTTATTGGAGAAAGGGGAAGAGAAGTGCAGGACTTTCTGGAGAAAAGCTTAGGAGAAAAGGGACTAAAAAAATCAGTAGTGGTAGCAGTTACCTCGGACCAGCCGGCTTTATTGAGAGTAAAGGGAGCATTCATTGCCACCACTATTGCCGAGTATTTCAGAGACCAGGGTCTGGATGTTCTCTTGATGATGGACTCGCTAACTCGCTTTGCTATGGCTCAGAGGGAGATAGGGATAGCCATTGGCGAGCCTCCAGCCACCAAGGCTTATCCGCCTTCCGTCTACTCTATTTTGCCCCGACTTCTGGAACGGACAGGTTCTTTTTCAAAGGGAACCATTACTGCCTTTTATGCGGTGTTGGTGGAGGCGGATGACATAAATGAGCCCATTTCAGATGCTGTGCGTTCTATTCTGGATGGCCATATCGTGCTCTCTCGCAATTTGGCCAGTAAAAATCATTATCCAGCTATCGATATCCTCCGTAGCGTAAGCAGATTGATGATCGATGTGGTAACTCCAGAACATCGAAGAGCCGCTCATAAGCTAAGAGAAGTTCTATCCATCTATGAAGAGGCGGAGGACCTGATCAACATTGGAGCTTACGTTAAGGGGAGCAATCCTCAAATTGATTATGCCCTGACGATGATTGATAAGGTAAATAACTATTTAAGGCAGGACCTGGATGAATATACTTCCTATTCGGAGGCTGTCGAGTGGTTGATAAAGCTGTTTGAAAAATGAGAAAATTTAATTTTCCTCTTCAATTTCTCTTAGAATACAGGGAAAGAAAGGAAAAGCAATTAAAGAGGGAATTAGCTGAAATTATAAAAAAGTGGAGAAAGGAAAGAAAATTACTCGAAGGGCTCAAAAAAGAGGAAATGAAGTGTCAAGGGGAATTAAGAAAAAGGAGAGAATGCGGGAAAGTGGAAATTCCCTATGTCCTGCTATATCAATCTTACCTTGAGGAATTATCTCGAAAGATTGAAAGAGAAGAAATGAAGGTAAGGAAGCTCTACGCAATGATGGAGAAAAAGAGAGAAGAATTAACGGATGCCTCTAAGAAAAAAAAGACTGTGGAGAGGCTTAAGAGAAAAAGGTGGCTGGAATTTGTCAATTATATGGAAAAGAGGGAACAAGAGATAATCGATGAGAGCGCCATTGCCAAGTTCAACCTCCAAAAACGAACTTGAGGTGTCATTTGCGCATCTTAAAAATTTCTGCAGTAATATTTGGACTATTCATTCTTCTGGTAGCATTGATGCTGCTTCGAAAAGGCATTCTCGCTAAGAATAAATTCCTTTATTTCAGGAAAATACCCGAGGTATGGATGGAAAAGTTTCCCCTTCGTCCCTTCTCTTTTGGGAAAGAGGAAAAAGTTCAAGAAAGCACTCAACAGGAGGAAATTCTTCTTGCCTTAAGAGAAATCCAAAGACAGAGAAAGGAGATGGAGCGGGAAAGGGAAGAGCTAAAAAATCTACAGAATCATCTTTCTCTTCAGAAGGAGGAGCTAAGGGAAGAAG
>CAYSEE010000091.1:0-4538 GCA_964429955.1 uncultured Clostridia bacterium
AAAAAAGGAGATTGCATCCTGCTTTCCCCTGGTTGTGCAAGCTTCGACCAATTCAGAGACTATAGGGAAAGAGGAGAAGTATTTAAAAAAGAGGTGAAGAAGATAAAAGAGGAAATTGAAAAAAAATCTTGATTATTATCTTCTCTTTATCACCTTATTGCTTATGAGCATAGGGATAATGGCGATTTTTAGCGCAAGTGCTCCCTATGCATATGTCTATCAGAACGACTCTTATTATTTCGTTAAAAATCAATTAAAATGGATGGGGATAGGACTGGTCTTTCTTTATATAGGGGCAAAAATTAATTATCGGAAATATCAAAAGATCTTCAAGATTATACTTTTTCTCAGTATGGGACTGCTCATCTCAGTTTTTCTGCCCGGAATAGGAAGGGAAATCAGAGGAGTCCATCGATGGATTAGGATAGGAGGAGCTACCTTCCAACCCAGTGAAGTAGCTAAAATAGGCCTGATTATCTATCTTGCTTGCTCCTTAGTCCGAAAAAAGGAGAAGATAAAAAGTTTTGTTAATGGATTTCTTCCTTACTTTATCATTGTTGGAAGCATCTGTCTTCTGGTGGCGATTGAGCCAGATTTAGGCTCAGCTCTGATTATAGCTGTGACCGCTTTTATTCTTCTTTACGCTGGCGGCATTAGAATCTCTCACTTGATTTACGGCGTGCTCTTAATCCTGATCCCCTCATATTTCTCCATTTCTGAGGTTGGCTATCAAAAAGAGCGCATTATGGGTTTTCTTCATCCAGAGAGTGACCCAAAGGGGATAGGCTTCCAACCCCTGCATTTAAAGATCTCCTTAGGCTCCGGCGGACTATGGGGCTTAGGACCGGGACAGGGAAAGGAAAAACTTTTTTACCTCCCCACTCCCCACACTGATTCCATTTTCGCTGTAATTGGGGAGGAATTTGGCTTCGTAGGAACAAGCCTTGTCGTGGCTTTGTTCTTCATATTGGCCGTGCGTGGATTTATAATTCTCAAGAGGGCCCCCGACGAGATGGGAAAACTTCTGGCCCTTGGATTGACATCTATGATCTGTCTCCAGGCTATCGTGAATATGGGAGTGGCTACAGTGATCTTGCCCACTACAGGAACTCCCCTTCCCTTTCTGAGCTATGGAGGATCATCTCTGGTGGCTACCCTCACAGCTGTAGGGATTCTTTTAAACGTATCAAAGAAAGGGAGGCTGAAGTCTCCTCTACACGATGAAAGTAAAGAGTGAAGTGGATTTCAACAGGGATTTCAAATGTTAGAGGTGGAAATAAAGGCAAAGGTGAAAATAAAACAGATACAGGGTAAGCTAAATGGCTTAGGAGCAAGGCCTCTTGGGGAAGAACATCAAAGGGACATTTACTTTTCCCATCCCTGCCGTGATTTCAAGGAAAGAGACGAGGCTTTAAGAGTGCGACGGATAAAAAATGAGTATTTTTTAACTTATAAGGGGCCAAAATTAGATGAGGAAACTAAGACCAGAGAGGAGATAGAAATAAAAGTAGGGAAGGGAATAGTCAGTCTCTTAGAAAAATTGGGCTTTTCTAAATTAAGAGAGATAGAAAAAAAGAGAAGTTTTTATCAATGGGAGAATTTGGCAATTTCTCTTGATAAAGTAGAGGGATTGGGGGAGTTCTTAGAAGTGGAGGGAACATCATACATTGACAAGGAAAGAATATTCAAGCTCCTGAAGAAATTGGGCATATCAAGGAAGAAACTTATCAGAGAATCCTATCTGGAGATGCTGGAGGAACAATAGAGTACTACATTATTATATTAGAGATAACCAAGTAAATACCTACGGTGAACACTGCGCTCAGAGGAAAGGTTAACAGCCAGGAGAAAATGATATTTCTAATTACCCTCAGGTTAATGGCCGTGATTCCCCTTGCCAAACCCACCCCTATCACCGTGCCTACAGAGGCATGAGTGGTGGAAACGGGTATGCCCAAACGGGAACAAACCAAAACAACAGTGGCTGCTCCAAATTCCGCTGCAAAACCCCTTGTTGGGGTAACCTCGGTGATTTTCCTGCCAATGGTTTCTATAACCCGCCAGCCCCAGGTGGAGATCCCTATCACTAACCCAATTCCTCCTATCACAAGAATCCATAGGGGGACAGGCACTTGCATAGTTACCTTCTGCGTTTCCATTATTGCCATTATGGCAGCCACCGGTCCTACAGCATTAGCTACATCATTTGACCCTAAGGCAAAGGCCACATAGGAAGCGGTCAGGACTTGCAAGGGTTTGGAGAGATTTTCTACTTTGTCATATTCATTATTCCTGTTCAGACAATATTTTCGAAGAAAAACAAAGCTCATTAGCCCACCAATAATGGCCACTCCGAACGAGACACCCAGAACGGACGGTAAGGAGAGCTTTCTCGAAAAATGCTTGAGTCCCCCGTAAACAAAGGCAAGACTCAGGACCCCCAAAACCATAGAGACGAAAAAGGGACCCACCTTCTTTACCCCCTCTAAGGGGCTCTCCAAATCCAAAATCTTCCTCTTAATTATAATAAATAAAGAGTAAGATATAAGAGCGCCAGCAAAAGGTGAAATAACCCAACTTGAGATAATGACGAGCACTGTCCTCCAGTTTACACCCTTTAAACCCGCCCCTATCAAGCCAAAGCCAATCAATGCTCCCACAATGGAATGAGTGGTGGAGATAGGCAAGCCCAAATAAGTCGCTATGGTAATCCATACTCCCGCACCAAGCAAGACGGCAACCATCCCGCCTATCAAAAGATGTGGATTATGAGCAAAGCATTCAGGGTTAATTATTCCCTTTCGAATGGTCTCTGTCACATAGCTTCCCACTAAAACCGCCCCTAAAAAAGTGAATATCCCAGCAACTATAACCGCCCTTCTTAAAGTTAAGGAGCCAGCACCTACGGAGGTTCCCATAGCATTGGCCACATCATTAGCTCCGATATTAAAGGCCATATAGAACCCAGCGGCTATCGCAGCGAGTAATATAGAGCTAATTACCATTATTTCTCTCTCATTTAAGATTTAGCGGGCAATTATACTTCTCAGTCTATCCCCTGTATTTTGAGCATGATCAGCTATAGCGCCTATCTCTCCCATTATCCTCATTAAGAGAAGCATCGAAATGGGGTCTGTTTTGTCCTCCAGACTAAATAATCTCTTAGCCGCCCTTTGCTGAATGACATCGGCTTCAAATTCTTTTCTATCGATATTCTTTATTAAGTCGGAGAGTTTTTTCTCTTCTTTTATCGAAAAGGAACTTCGAGACAGATTCTTTAACTCAAAAGCAACTATTTCAAGGGACTCTAAGGTCTCCATTATTTTATTTATCAGCTCCATTAATTCCTCTTTCAATTCCAGAGGAACAGGTGTGTTGCGCATTTCTATTAACTTAGCCACATCCTCTATGGAATCAGCTATGGCGTCCTCTTCTCTCAAAAACCACAGAATATCAGAGCGGTCTATAGGCATGAATATGTGATAAGGCAGGTGCTCGCGGATCTCATTCTTTATTACATCAGCTTCATGCTCCAGCTCAGATATCCTCTCCACTCTTTCTTTAATTAAAGCCCTATCACCTGAGATAAAAGCCTCCATCAACGGTTTCAACAAATCACTACATTCTCTTACCTTCAACAGATGCTTATATAAAGCCTCAAAGGGCGACTGCCTGAATAATCTGGCAATGGTATCCTTCAATTTTCTCACCTCCCCGCTTCTATCTCCTTAAGGATTTTTTTAACGGCCTCCCTTGGACTATTCGCCTTAAGGATAGGCCGTCCCAACACCAAAAAATCCGCTCCTCTCCTTATAGCCTCCTCAGGGGTCATCACCCTCTGTTGATCGTCTTTCTCCGCTCCTCGTGGTCTTATTCCCGGGACTACGAGGAGGAATTTCTCCCCAAGAGCTTCCCGTATATCCTTAATCTCGTATGAGGAGGCAACTACCCCATCTAAACCTGCTCTTTTAGCTAATCCAGCCAAATGGACAACTTCCTCTTTTAAGTCCCTTTCGATTCCGAGTTCTTCCTTCAAAATAAGGGAATTCAAACAGGTAAGCACGGTTACCCCGATGACCTTAATCTCCGAATACTTCTCTTTTGCTCCTACAGCTGCTGCCTTCATCATCCTGTAACCTCCCAGGGTATGCAGGGTGAACATATCTACCCCCATCTCCCCTACAGCTTCCGCTGCCTTTTCTACCACAGAGGGAATATCATAGAACTTAGCATCATAAAAGACCTTACCCCCCTCCTTTTTGATAATTTCCACAATCTCTGGCCCGTATCGGGTGAACAACCGAGGTCCCACCTTAAAGATCCCCACAAATTCTACCAACTCACGCACCAAGGTTTTAACCTCACCTTTGGTGTCTACATCTAAGGCTAAGATTAATCTTTCTTTCGAAGTAACTTCCTTACCTTTATTCATAACTCCTCCCAGAGAAACAATTGTCTGTTGATGTCATCACCTCTCTTTTTTCCTGAGGCAGGATAAAACCTTCCACCTAAGGTAACGAAGTTTCGAGCATGGTCGA
>CAYSEE010000092.1:0-4509 GCA_964429955.1 uncultured Clostridia bacterium
TAAGGCCTTCCCCTCCTTAACCGTCTTAATTCCCTTTTCCACTTCCTCTAAGGAAAATTTGTGGGTGATGAATTTATCAGCCCTTATCCTTCCTGAGGCAAGAAGAGATAGGGCCTTTCTATATTGGAATGGATAAGAGGCAAATGAGCCAAAGACGGATATCTCCCGATAATGGAGAATATTGCTATCAAAGTTGATTTTTGATTTGTCGTGGGGCAGCCCTCCAAAAAAGCTTATCCTTCCCCGTATCTTGACCATCTTTAAGGTGCTTTCTTGAGCCTCGGGAGAAGGACAGGCTACTATCACCACATCCGCTCCCAAACCATTGGTTTCCTCAAATACCCTCTTTACTATGTCCTCTTTTTGGGAATTTATGTAAACATCGGCCCCGATTGCCTTGGCAAAGTTTAGCCTCTCCTCGGATAAATCGGCTATTATGACCTTAGTAGCACCGGATATCTTCGCCAGCTCCATATGCATACATCCTATCGGTCCTGCTCCTATCACCACTACCGTGTCTCCTATTCCAATATTCAAATACTCCTGTCCGTTTATACAACAGGATAATGGTTCAGCCAAGGAGGCATCTACGAATGACAAATTATCGGGCATAGAAAGGATATTCCCCTGCTTCACCGCCTCCTCAGGGACTATCATATATTCAGCAAATCCTCCAGAGTAATAATAGCCAATAGCCCTGTTCCGGGGACAAAGATTGGGCCTTCCCTGAAGACACACATCGCACCTTCCACAACCTACGGACGTCACTAAAACTACCTTTTTCCCCTTTTGGTAGCCCTTTACCTTTTCTCCTGTTTCCGCGATTACTCCTGCAATCTCGTGGCCAATTATATGAGGGGGCTTTACATTTCTCTGACCAAAGCTATAAATGCGAACATCCGTTCCGCAGATAGCGCAGGCCTCTACCTTTAATAAGACCTCCCCCTCTTTTGGCTTTGGTCTGGGCACATCTTTTATCTTGATTTTCCCTGGACCTAAATAAACAGCTGCCTTCACTTATTTTCCTCCCTTCCACACCTTAATCTTTAATATACTTTCTCCAGTACTCCACCGATTTTTTCAAATCATCCAACACCTGATATTCCATTGGATAGCGCTCCCGATGGGAGATCTCAAACAGCAACACCACCTCCTCTGCCCCCGATTTCTCGATGGCCTCCATCACCCGAGGAGGCGAAATTACTCCTATTTTATTATATTTTTCGGTAAAAGGCCAGTGAGCGCTTTTATCCTTTGTGCTTTGCTTTATATGGATTACCGGGGCAAGATGCGCCAGTTCTTTAAGCCAGGCATAGGGATTTGTATCCCGCGGGTCGGAAGAGGCTAAATCCCCGTGATCCACATCCAAACAAAGCCGAATAGGGATGGGTAAATCCCCCTCATTTAACCTTTCTAAAAGCTTTCTGGTTGAGTCAATCGTGCAGGCCATCTCCCGGGGTATTGACATAGGTTCAAAGATGAGGAATTCAAATCCCAACTTTGCCCCAAAATGCGCTAATCTTCGCCAAGAATTAATCGCCTCCTCAATGAGGAAATTTCTTCGCTTTGGGTCGTTAAAATCCGCAACAGACAAAATGCCAAAATGACCACCCGAGCCCCTTGCCCCTAATCTGGCTGAGATCTCAAACCACCTCTTCCACCAATTAAACCAGACCTTCCTCTGAAGCTCATCTGGATGCATAAGGTGATTTACCCGGGTAAAGGTGCTGGTAAAGGTGGTATCTATCTTAACCTCGTACTTAGCCGCATTTTTCTTTAACTTAGCAATTTCCTGATTTACCACCTCATCCGGGAGGAAGGGATTTAAAAGATCGGCCACAAATTGAGCATACCTTAATCCCAGATCTTTTCCCACGATCCTCAGCCAGACCTCTGGCTCAGGAAATCGGTTGATGGCAAATCCACAGTTCATTCCCAGTTTAAATTTGGTCATTTTGGAAACCTTTATCCTCTTTCGATGCTTTGCCCCGGCCACAATCCAAAACGTTACCTCATCTCCTGTCCACCGGTTACATTGATTGCCTGGCCAGTCATATAAGAGGCTTCCTCGCTTGCTAAAAAGACCACCACATTGGTAACGTCCTCATATCGGCAGCCCCTTCCTAAGGGGACCTGGCTTTCGTATCTTTTTCTTACCTCTTCCCTGGAGATTCCCCATTTCTTAGCATATTGATCGTAAAGACTGTTTACCCATAACGGTGAGTCAAGGAGGTTACCTGGACAGACGGCATTTACCCTGATGCCGTAAGGGGCCAAGTCTAAGGCTATACTCTGGGTAAGGCCTATCCCTCCGAACTTTGAGGCGGCATAGGCGGAATTCCACAGGCTTCCTTTCTTGCCGGATTTGGAGTTTATCTGAATGATCACCCCACTTTTTTGTTTTTTCATAACCTTAGCTGCCTCCTTCGCCGTCAAAAAGTATCCTACAAGGTTAACCTCGATTATCTTCCGCCAATCTTCTTCAGGAAATTCCGTAAGTTCATAGGACCTTAATATTCCGGCATTGCTTACCAGTATATCAAGACGGCCGAATTTCTTAACCGTCTCCTCAACCATTAATTTAGCATCCTTGTCTTTGGTTACATCTATCCTTAAAGCAAGTGAGTCTCTTTTCATCTCCCTTATTTTCTGAGCTACCCTCTCTGCACCGGGAAGATTAATATCTGCTATGCTTACCTTGCATCCCTCCTTTGCCAGCCTTAAGGCGATTGCCTCTCCTAAACCCTGCCCCGCTCCCGTTACAATGGCCACCTTATTGATTAACCTCATCTTTGAACCTCAGAACACATTGAGGGGCAATGTTTCACGTTTCCCCCACGGGCGCTCTTCGCTGCTCCCCCCTTTAAAACTTTTTCATTCAACCAATTATTAGCTTAAATAATCCAAAATTATTGATTTCGAAGGAATCGTCGGAGATAATTCCGATACCTAAAAGTTAGGCTCTCTTCCATTCTATCTTTCTCTGATACCCACTTTTCACATACTCCTCCACAGGATCAATGGGAAGACCCTTCTCCAACCTTGCCTTGGCTACAATTGGTCTCACATCAGCACCTATTATAGCATCGTTGAAAACCCTGTTAGCCAAAATTATCTCATCCCCATCCTGATATTTTTTAAGTAAATCCCTATCAACTAAAAAAGCCTTAGCCAATGACTGCTGAAGGGAATCCACCGAATGCAGGATCGCGTGCATTCTGTTCTCGCGGGAGCTGCATTGGTCTATCATATAGGCCCAGTTCTTTAGTGGGTCTGGATTAAAAATTACATCGCCTACCGCCAATTCATAGAAAATGCGGGCATTTTCCGGATTTGGCTCAACTGATAGGTCATCATCAGCAGCGTATCTCGTGTTGAAATGAAATCCGCCGGGGATTCCCTCAGCGATGAGCATAGCCACTATCTGTTCCACATTGGTTCCGTGATGATGGTGTCCTAAATCCACCAATACCCCGACATTGGGGCCCAACCTTCTGGCAAGCAAAGCCGCTGTTCCCCAATCAGGAATGGTGGTGCTGTAAGTTCCCGGTTCAAATACCTTGTACTCGATCAGTATCCTCACATCCCGAGGGATATCTTCGTATGATTTCTCTAATGCTTCTCTTAAGTTGTGGTAAGCGCCTCTTAACTCAATCTGACCGGATAAAGGGAGCCATCGGGAAACCATAAAGTCAAAAGACCATTGGCCAATTCCTTAGCAATCCTGCCTCCTAATATAGTTTGCTTGATGTACCTTTCTCGAGTTTCTTCTTCGTCGGCGGAAAAGCTTCCCCGATGGGAGCCACTTAAGAAATAGGTGGGATTTATCGCTCCCAGATCCAACCCTCTCTCTCTTGCTTCTTCCCTGACCTTCTTTGCTATCTCAAAATCACCCTCATATCCATCCTTGGATAGGTCCCAGAGTATATGAGTGGCAATACGAGGGGTGGCGCCGGTGAGCTTATGGATAAATGCCGCATCGTCTAACTTCTCAAAGATATCCCTGGCTGCTCCGGGAGGAGAATACTCACCAAACCTTCCCCCTCCAAACTTTCCAAAAATCCAGCTTGGCACCTCCACTTTAAATTTTTTCACCGCCTCAATTGCCCGCTCAACTTTTTTCTCCCCAAACTCCTCCTTTAACATCTCCAGGCCCAACTCCACCATTTTCTCACTTTTAATCATAACCGGCTTTCTCCTTATTATTTCAATCCTGACTTCTCTCTATAGACTTCGAACGTCTTACAATATCCATAAATTTCTCAAATACCTCATCCCAGCGTTCTTTTTGTTTTAAATTCGGTTCAAGAGTTTCTATTTTGAAAGAATTTTTAACAATTTCCCTGGCCTCCTCAGGATCAGCGATTGCTTTATCTGCTACGGCCTGGACGAGAATATTCCCTATGGCAGTTGCCTCAATGGGCCCAGCTATTACCGTCTTCTGCAAACAATCAGCGGCCATCTGGGATAGGAGGCGATTTTTGGAACCGCCACCAACTATATTTAGTC
>CAYSEE010000093.1:0-2171 GCA_964429955.1 uncultured Clostridia bacterium
TTTAGTATACCAGGAATTTATAAACATTTGTTTAATAAAGGGGGGAGCAGCGAAGAGCGCCCGTGGGGGATGTTTCCCCCCTCAAGTGTCGTTTTCTTGACAAGCTGCGTGACTATAAATATGATACAATCAAAGCGAAATGAAGGTAGGAGGTAAAAATGGAAGGAGAGCTCTCATTAAAAGAAGGAAGGATTTTAAGAGTTAAGAAAGGGGATATAACGGATGAGGAGGTGGACGCAATCGTTAATGCAGCAAATTCTCATCTTCAGCATGGTGGGGGTGTTGCCGGTGCCATTGTCCGCAAGGGCGGCAGAATAATCCAGGAGGAAAGCAATAAGATAGGGTATGTCCCTGTGGGAGGCGTCGCTGTCACGAGCGCAGGATCGCTGAAGGCAAAATACGTCATTCACGCTGTGGGTCCAAGGTGGGGAGAGGGAAACGAAGATGAAAAACTTAAAAATGCTGTTCTTAATTCCCTAAAAAAGGCTCAAGAATTAGAGTTAGAAAGTATATCCCTTCCGGCCATAAGCTCTGGCATTTTTGGGTTTCCCAAGGAAAGATGCGCTAAGATAATGATTAAAACCATTATTGATTTTTTTGAGGAAAACAAGGAGAGCACCCTCAAAGTTGTGAATTGCTGTAATATAGATGATTATACGAATAATTTATTTTTGGAGGAAATAAAGAAGTATAAGAAAGCGAGGTAATCCTCAGTAAGGATATCTTTCCTGAAATTTACAAATATACTGGTCCCACTTATCCCAAATTCAGGCTTTGGCAATCCCCAGTCAAAGGGGAGGGTTTTGAAATAAAGCCATTTTGAAATTTCAAGATGGACTATAATTCTGATTTGATGCGATCCTTGACAAACGCTGGTAAATTTGATATTATTCATATACAGAGAGCAGGCGTAAGAGAGGAGAGACAGATGATTCAATTAAGCTTGATAATCATTGGATTTGCCATTCTTGTCTTCTATCTAAGGGGGAGAGAAGAGAAACGCAGGACGCCGAGGGGCAAGGTGGCGATGAAGGCCGATCTTCTTAAAAGGGAGGTGATGAGCTTTTTAAGGGAGTTAAGAGAAAGAACAACAAACACAAAGAAAAGGAGGCTTGATATAGAAATAGAGAGGTTTCAAAAAGCAAGGAGGCTTGATAGTCTTTTAGAAAAAGCTGAAATGGAAAAAAATCCGAAGAAGGCGATTGATTATTATCTGGAAGCTCTCTCCTTCATTATGAAAAACAATTTTGAGCTGAATAGAAAAAGTGAAATTGAGACAAAAATAAAAGCCCTCCAGCAAAGAACAGAACTGCACACCTATTCTCATAGAGAGAAATAACCATTCCCGACCTGATAGGAAGCAATTAAAACACGCCTTTTCTCCCGTAATCGGCGATGAGTAATGTGTGAAATGTGTTTAATGCCTTACTGTTATAAAATAGCCTCGCGGTGGATAAAGCCGGGTCTAAAAACAAGGATTTAGAAACAAAAAAGCTGAAGGGAGGTGAGAAAAATGAAGTGGAGAAATATTATCTGTGTGTTTGTCGCTATTGTGTTAGTTCTCGCCTTATCGGTAGCAACTTCTGCACAGAAGCCGCTTAAGGCAGCGCTTTGTATTGTCAGTATGGAATTTCCTTTTTTTGTCACTATGGTAGAGGGAGCTAAAGATGCGGGAAAGGTGTTCAATGTAGAAGTTACAGACTACGATGGACAAAATAGACCAGAATTGCAAATGAGGCAGGTCGAGGACGCTATCGCAATGGGATACGATGCCATATTGCTTAACCCAATTACAGCGGAAGGACTTGTGCCAGCGGTTAAGAAGGCAAATGCAGCAAGAGTGCCTGTCTTCACCCTGGACAGAGATGTCGTTGGAGGAGAGCGGGTGTGCTATATAGGCACAAGTAATGTATCAGCAGCAGAAGGAGGAGCCAGAACACTCATAAAGGCCCTTTCCGCGGCAAGAAGACCTAAGCCATGGCGCATAGTGCATTTATGGGGAACTCCCGGAGCTTCCTCAGCTATGGAAAGGTCGAAGGGCGTCCACAATGTCCTGGATCCCCTGGTGAAAAGAGGAGAGATTGAAATAGTTGCTGACTTAACGGCGGAATTTAACAAGCCCACCGGAATGAGGGTTATGGAGGACATACTGGCCACTACCAGTGATATAG